>CAZDAB010000045.1:0-11993 GCA_964502855.1 uncultured Desulfobacteraceae bacterium
CGCAAAAACCGCCCCGAAAAGAGATCGGGATTTCTGACAGGCATACCCGTAGGTCTGTCGAGGATTTTTGCGGAGCCTTGATGCGCAAGAGGTCAGTGTAGATCGAACAAAAAATCGCTCAATTCAGGTTCTATAATGGCAGAATTTAAAAAAGGCTTCTCATACAGATATTCATGTAAAAAATCAAGAACATTGTAAATAAAATTACGTGGTAACCTAAAATGGGGTGGCGACCTCAAGACAATGAGGTTAGATTAATGATTCTCGTTGACTCATCCGTATGGATCGATTATTTCAACGGCAATCCCACAGGCAGCCCGATCATTATATATATTTTTTTCTCAATCCGGTAAAAGATCATAAAAATAGAGCATGGCATCCGACCGTGTCAGAATTCCGATAATATGCTCATCCTCCACAACGGGGAGCCGGCCAATGTCGTGTTTGATCATAAGGCGGACTGCTTGAATCGGGCTCTTCCCGGGTGCAATTGTCGTAACATTTCTAGTCATAAATGCTTTTACCGGAGCTTTTAGCTGGGATTCTTTCTTGACTTTCTTAAAATCCCTTCTTGAAATCATTCCAACAAGATTCTCATTCTCTACAACCGGAAGACCTGTACATCCTTTTTTTTTTAAAATCGAAGCCACCTTTTTCATGCGTGTGTCGGGCGGCACGGTAAAAACAGGGAAAGACATAAGATCACTGATCTGTATGGATGCCGGGTGATTCCCTTGGATCAGTGCTCTAATGGTATCTTCAACAGCGTCCGGATTTACTGACTTGAGTATAGCGGATCCGGCGGCAGGATGTCCACCGCCACCCATGCTCCGCATAATTCCACCCATATTGAAATCCTCGACATTACTTCGACCGATGACCATGCACCTGTTTCGCTCCTCGTCCAAAAATATACCAATGGCGACATCTACATTCAGAATTTCTCTGTACATATGAACCACAACAGCAAGACTGTCCACATAGTCTTTTAAGGACAGTTTGTTAAAACTTACACTATACCCGTTTACCTTATCTCTTTTTGCAGATTGCAACATCCTAAACAGAACGTCTTTCTGTTTTTCGCCATAGGCCGGACGTAAAAACGAGCGAACGATGTTTAGGTCGGCCTTGCGTTCAAGCAGGTACGCCGCGGCATAAGCGTCTTCGGCTGTTGAGGCAGGAAACATAAGACTGCCGGTATCTTCATACAAACCTGCCAGAAAAAGTGTGGCCTGTATGGGGGTTATTACTTTTTTTTCCAGCTTTAACTGTCGAATCATGAGGGTAATGTTTGCACCCATGGGTTCTTGGCATTTCCATATCGGTTTTATGTCGCCAAGGTTTGAATGATGATCCCACAGGAAAATTTCTACATTTTCCTTCTCCCTCAGCCTGCGAATTCTTCCGAGCCTTCCCCAGTTGTTTATGTCCACAACAATCAGACGTTTCACTTGGTCCAGAAGAATATCGTCAAAGGTGGATGTTTTAAAAATGTCCTTGTGGATGGATAGAAAGGCTTTAACATTTGGATTAACAATTTTTGGAAGCACAGGAATTGCTTCCGGATATAAAATTGTTGCGGCTATGGTCGAAGCCAGGGCATCAAAATCAGTGTTTTTATGTGTCGTCACAATTTGCATATAACGCTCCTGAATTTTCACAGTTATGCCATAGAAAAGTTAACACGGAAAGATGATAATAACCATAGCTTTCTCCTTGAGCTTCTTTTTAGTTTTTATCAATGGTGACGGTTGGATGAACCCCTGTAACCGGTTAAACCGCTTGTTGTTATTGTCGGATATTAATGGAAAAACTTTAAATTATTTATAAAAAACAAATCTTATGGTTTTATATGTTCCGTGCCGCCGTCAACACGCACAGGGAGCTGTATAAGTGTCGTTCACTGTGATGACCCGGGTGATCATGCGATAGCTGCACCTTGTGATCCTTCCGATCCGATCGCTTCGGGCGCCGCTTCTGTGGAATGATCCCGTGCAATCAGCATGTAAATAGACGGAACAACAAAAAGGGTAAAAAGGCTGCCGATACTCATACCGCCAACGATGACCAGGCCGATGGAGTTTCGGGCCGCAGCGCCTGCGCCGGTGACCAGGGTCAATGGGAAATGACCGGCAATGGTGGCACCGCTGGTCATGAGAATCGGGCGCAGCCGGGTCAAGGCCGCCTCTCGAATTGCCTCATGTTTGGATCGTCCCTGTTCCTGGAGCTTATTGGCAAATTCTACAATGAGGATGCCGTTTTTTGACACCAGACCCACCAGGGTCACCAGGCCCACCTGGGAATAGATATTCAGGGTAGAGGTCCAGCCGTGGGTCCAAAACGGAATATTGGGATCCGGCATTTTAAGGAAAGTGAACACCAGCGCGCCGAACATGGCCAGCGGCACCGACCCGGCAAGGATGACAAAGGGGTCGCGAAAACTGTTAAATTGTGCGGCCAGCACTAAAAAAATAAGCACCACGGCAAGCCCAAAAGCGGGAAGAAATTTATTGGCTTCCGTGCGAAGCTGACGTGACTCTCCGGTGTAATCGATCACGTAGCCTTTTGGAAGAATTTTTGCCGCTTCGTCCTCAAGATACCGAAGCGCTTCATTCAGAGGGCGCACCGACACTCCGCTGATCTTTACGGCATTTAACTGTTGAAAGCGGTTCATGGAGCGCGGTACGGTGGTATTACGAATGGAAGCAACCGTGCTGAACGGCACCAGATTTCCATCCGGGCCGGTGATGTAGATGTTATTGAGTTGTTCCGGGTTGAGTCGATCCACCCGTTTGATCTGGGGAATGACCTTGTAGCTACGGCCGGCAATGTTAAACCGGTTCACGAAATTTCCCCCTAGCATGGACGCCATATCCACCCCCACCTGCTCAAGATTGAGGCCCAGATCCGCCACCCGGTCACGATCAATAACAAGTTCTGCCTGGGGCTGGTCAATTTTGACGTCAATAATAGGAGGGAAGGCAAACAAACCGCTCTGAATGGCCTTTAACTGAATCTGCCTGGCAAAGGAGAGAATTTGTTCTGATTCAGCCGTGGAAGCCAGGACAAACTCAACGGGAAACTCACCGCCCCCGGGAAGTGCCGGCGGTGTTACCGGAAGCACTCGAACCCCGGGTATGGCATGCAACTTTTGCTGCACTTCGGGCAGAATCTGAAAAATAGTCCGTTCTCGTTCGCTCCAGGGGACGGTGGCCATACCGCCGAAGCCGGAGGAGGGCGCCGTCAACTGAAACGTGTGATCGGTTTCCGGTATACTGAAGAAAATCCGGTTGACCGCAGCTGCAGAATGACTGGTCTGGTCAAGGGTCGCGTTGGCCGCAGCATCAATGATGCCGAAAATCACCCCCTGATCCTCAGAAGGTGCAAGTTCTACCGGAGACATGATAAACATAGGAATGGTGAGCAAACTGACCACCAGCCATACCATATAGACCGCCGGCCGGGCATTAAGGGTGACATCCAGCAATCGTCCGTATGCGTCTCTGAGACGGCTGAACCCCCGGGAAATTTTTCCGGCCAGCCCGCGTTCTCCAATCCCCGGTTTCAGTAATTTGGATGCCATCATAGGGGAAAGCGTCAGGGCCACCACACCGGAAATGATCACCGCACCGGCAAGGGTAAAAGCAAACTCCCTAAAAAGAGTTCCGGTAAGCCCTCCCTGCAAAGCGATGGGAATATAGACCGCTGCAAGGGAAACCGTCATGGCAATGATAGGGCCGACAAGTTCACGGGTCCCCAATATTGCGGCATTAAACGGCGACAGCCCTCTTCTCAGATGCCGTTCGACATTTTCTACCACCACGATGGCGTCGTCCACCACAAGCCCAACGGAAAGTACGATGGCAAGTAGGGTGAGTAAGTTAATGGTAAAGCCAAACACCTGCATCAGAAACACCGCGCCGATAAGAGACAGGGGAATGGCGACCACAGGGATTAATACGGATCGAAAGGAACCGAGAAATAGAAAAATAATGATCACAACGATGAGCAGGGTGTCCCCTAGCGTTTTGGTCACCTCTTGAATGGCGTTCTTGATGTATTTCGTGCCATCGTAGGCAACACTCGCCTCCATGCCTGTGGGGAGTTCCTTTTGGATGCCTTGCATCTGGACACGAATCCGGTTAATGACATCCAGGGAATTGGCGTTCGGCAGGGGCCAGATACCCATAAATACAGCGGTTTGTCCTGAGAAACGCACTTCGGTATCATAGTCTTCCGCCCCCAACACGATGTCTCCGATATCCTCAAGTCTTATAATGGCACCATCCTGCTGCCGGATAACCAGCCGTTTGAATTCTTCCACGGATCGCAGATCCGTATCGGCGGTCAGATTCACCTGAATCAACGATCCTTTGGTGCGGCCCACCGCGGCGAGGTAATTGTTGGCGGCCAGGGCACGTCTGACCTGAACCGGGCTGATGTTGAACGCAGCCATGCGGTCGGGCTTCAGCCAGATACGCATGGCAAATGTCCTGCCGCCAAGAATATCGGCCCGTTGCACCCCTTCTACTGCAGAGAGTCGGGGTTGCACCACACGCACCAGGTAATCGGTGATCTCATTTTGCATCAGTATATCGGAAGTAAAACTGAGATAGGACGAGGCAAACCGGCTCTCAGCCGATTCCACATTGATGATCGGAACCTCTGCCTCCGGGGGCAAATCGTTCCGAACCTGATCGACCTTGGAACTGATTTCAGAAAGCGCCTGGATGGGATCGTAATTGAGTTTCAAGCGAATGTTGATGGTGGATCGGCCCAATGCGCTTTGAGATTCAATATATTCAATGCCGTCGGCCGCGGCAATGGCCCGCTCTAAAGGGGTGGTAATAAATCCTCTGACAAGATCGGCGCTGGCACCCACATAAACCGTGGTGACCGTAACCGCAGAGTTCTCGCTGCGGGGATACTGGCGAACATTGAGCGACCGAATCGCCTGCAAGCCCGCAATAATGATCACAAGATTGACCACCATTGCAAGGACCGGGCGTCGGATAAACAGATCCGTGAGTTTCATGGGTTACATATTATAATAAAAACGGTTAAAATTCATTTGGGTTGCGTACTTTTGGATTATGCATCCGCCGGTTTAGGCATTTGATTGAAATCCGGTGACAGGGTGTTATCTATAACAACGGCCTGGCCGTTTCGAAACTTAAACACGCCGGTACTGACCACTGTCTCCCCCTGTTTGAGCCCGGAGACAACCGATATATAGTCCCCGCGTTTTTCTCCCAAACGGATGAACTTTTGGTTCAGCACCAGACCGGACGATTCATTTGTATCATTTTTTTTCTTCTCAACCACAAACACGGAGTCGCCGTAAGGTGCATACAGCACCGAGGTGGAAGGAATGATGAGCACCTCAATGCGATCCGGCAACACCACCGACACGTTCACGTACATGCCGGGCCGAAGTCGCCCTTCCAGGTTTGCTACGGTTGCCTGAATCCGGATGTTTCGGGTAGCGGCATCAACCTGGGGGTTTATGGCTGTAATTTTTCCGGAAACCACCTGCCCGGGAAAGGCATCGGTGGTCAGTCGAATGGCGAGGCCCGGGTACACCTGGGAAAGCCGCTGCTGCGGTAACAGAAAATTCACATAAAGGAGATCAAGGAACTGAAGCGAAACAATCTCATCCCCCTCATTGAGCGTTTGCCCCAGGTTCACCTGTCGGATACCGAGGTGGCCGGCAAATGGGGCTCGAATGGTCTTCTTTCCGATAATTGCGCGAATGTTGTCTGCTTGGGCCACCGCCTGCTTGAACTGTGCATCGGCATTATCAAAATCAGATTGGGATATGGTTTTAGCGGCCACCAGTTCTTTTGAGCGCTTAAAGTTTATTTTTGCGAGCGCCACCTCAGCCTCGGCCGCGCGCAACTGCGCCGATTCGACAGACGTATCCTGCTGTACCAGGAGATTACCTGCCTTCACCATGGTACCCGGCTCAAAGGCGATATGCACGACTTTTCCCGTGAGCTCCGCGGTAACCACCACCCCTTGCACGGCTTCCAGGGACCCGACGGCGGTTAGAAAAGATTCCCATGAGTCGTTTTTGGCCGTCGCCGTTGTAACAACTTCCGGGGGCGGCACAAAATGGTCTCCATAGGCGGTCATCCGCTCAATCTGAAGGTATTTAATCCCGGCCAACCCGCCAATCAATACCATCAACCCCACCAAGCTTATAATTATTCGTTTTCCCATAGCCATAGGTTTTCTTTGCCGGCCGTTGCCTCCGGCCCTGTTTTTTGATGTTCCATCCGGTTTTGTCAGATTTACAATTTTACAACAAACGTAACCCTTACAACCCAGGATAGCAAATCCAGAATTTAAAAAAAATGATAAAGATACTAAATTTCAAGCAGAGATTCAAGAAAATTGTGTTTCCGAAGGAGCGGCATAAAATCATAACCGAGGAAATTGTTCTCCATGTATCCGTTCATTCAGAAACTGAATGAACCCCTGAAATGCTGGGTTAATATGGAAAAGCGGCAATCGGTGGCGCACAAAGATGTTCGATTTATCATGAGATTCAAAGGGTTCAGAGGGCATAGATTCATCTTCCGCCATGATTTTATTCGGTACCGTAAAACCTAATGAATTATCGTTTGGTCCCTGATCAAGGCACAGCTTGACTGGCCGGTACGAGCCGTTGTGTAGGAAGAGGGGGTAGCCGTAAAGGCTACCCCCTATCAGATTTCCACTTGCACATGAATCCCTAAAAATGCAGGGTGAGCAAGCCTTGGGGTGGATTTGGTCCTAAGCGCCTTACTCAAACAGCATTTTGTATGTGCCGTAGCCTTCTTTTTCCAGATCTCTCGCCGGGATAAAGCGCAGGGCCGCGCTGTTGATACAATACCGCAGGCCGGACGGCGCCGGGCCGTCCTTGAACACGTGACCCAGATGGCTGTCCCCATGGCGGCTGCGCACCTCGGTGCGTACCGTCCAAAAGCTCCGGTCGGTCTTTTCCACGATATTCGCGGGTTCCAGAGGCCGAGTGAAGCTGGGCCATCCCGTACCCGAGTCAAACTTGTCCTTGGAGCTAAAGAGCGGCTCGCCACTGACAATGTCCGTATAAATGCCCGCTCCGTGGTGGTTCCAGTACTCATTGTTAAAGGCCGGTTCGGTTCCGTTCAGGCGAGTGACCTTGTACTGTATGGGAGTGAGGCGCTTTCGCAGCTCATCGTCGGTGGGACGGACGTACATCCGGTCGCTTTTGGATATGACGTCGGACGGACCGCCCATCATGTCACCCGATTTGTCCGCCATGGTGCTATTCTTATGGGATTTCATCCCGCTGTCCGACATGTCGTCACCCATGTGCTTTTCCATCATATCCGGGGACGTGCCGCCTTTCTCCATTTGGTCCGTCCCGGCCGGGGCCATGTCGCTCTTGTCCATGCCGGCTTTGATTTCAGACAAGACGCCGGTCTTTTCCATGCCGGTGTCCGTATCGGACGTCGTAGCCCTTTTATCCATATGAGCCTTCGGGTTAGCCCAAGCCTTTTTCAGGAACTGGTCCCGGCCCGAGCGGGAACGGTAAAATTTATACCGAATCGGTCTCTTTTTATAATAGTCCTGATGGTAGTCCTCGGCGGGATAGAATTCTCCCAGGGGCAGAATGTCCGTAACGATAGGTTTGTCGAATCGTCCCGAAGTTTCTAAACGCCGCTTGGATTTTTCGGCTAGGTGTTTTTCCCTTTCGTTGGCATAGAAGACGGCACTCCGGTACTGGAGGCCCCGGTCCACAAACTGGCCGCCCGGGTCCGTGGGGTCCACATGCTGCCAGAACACCTCCAGCAGTTTTTCGTAGTTAATTTTAGCCGGGTCGTAAATCACCTTCACGGCCTCCACATGGCCGGTGCCGCCCCCGGAGACCTGCTGGTATGTGGGGTTGTTGAAATTGCCGCCGGTGTAACCGGAAATTGCCTCGATCACGCCGTCGACTTTCTCAAAATCCGATTCCGTGCACCAGAAACAGCCGCCGGCAAACACGGCGGATGCGGTGGTCTCGGATTTGTTCTTTATGGGTTTGTCCATTTTATCCATACTCCTAACCTGATGAAAGCCAAGAAAAATTACTGCAAAGAGTGCGACTGCCATAATAATTGGTCTCATAATACACCTCCGTTGTTTTCTATCGATTAAAAGAATACATATTGGGAAATCAGCCGACGGTTCACCGCCGGCCGATTGCCATTGCCGGTAATAAGATAAGGGTTCAAGGTAAAGCTTGGGTAAAGGAAATGTAAAGATTGAATAAAGATTTTCGAAACATAGAAATTGTTCATTGCATGACCGGAAACCCGGCTGCCTCCGTGATGGGGTGCCTTCGGTGAAGTTCTTTGATTCGTTGATTTTTTTTAACGGAAACAAAAGATAGTTAATTTATTTTCTCTATGCTATTCTAAGATGTCTTGTTGATATCGTTCATGAACGGAAACACCATATGTATTGGCCTGATCAACTCCGGGAAAAAAAGAGACCATGCCTGCTTACGATGATACGAATCCCATATTAATTATCGAAGACGATAAAAAGACGGCTTCCCTGGTGGCGCTTTATCTTGATCGAGAAGGCTTTAAAACCCTGGTTGCCCATGACGGACGTCAGGGGCTGGCGCTTGCAAAACGTCATTACCCGATATTTGTGATCCTCGATTTGATGCTTCCGAAACTGGACGGCTGGGAAGTCTGCCGGCAGATCAGGCGATTTTCCGATGTTCCCATCATTATGCTTACCGCCCGAGAGGAAGAAGTCGACCGGATTTCCGGTCTGACACTGGGCGCCGACGATTATGTGGTCAAGCCGTTCAGCCCGAGAGAGCTGGTTGCCCGTGTCAAGGCCATTCTCAGGAGAGGACGTCTTTCTCCGGAAAAAGATAACCGTGTGCTGTCTTATAAGGACCTGGTGTTAGATCCGGAAAAGCGGAAAGTAAGTTTAAAGGGTCGCTCCGTTCAACTTACGCCGCATGAATATTCGCTTTTACAAGCGCTTATGGCCTTTCCCGGAAGAATTTTTACCCGTGACGAGCTTATAAATCGTCTTTATCCCACAGGCGAAGCGCTGGTCATTGACCGCGTCATCGACGTTCACATCGGGAAGTTGAGACAAAAAATCGAAGATAACCCATCAGCCCCCCGGTACATTCTGACCGCTCGCGGCATGGGGTATCATTTTGCGGAAGACGGCGGATGATGCAAAAAAAAAACTTACCGGTGACCGTACGCTTGGTATGGAAACTCCTCGGGATAAATGTTCTGGTAATCGGGTTCGTTATCGTTATCGTATGGCTGTCCATGGATTACCTTTCCGCCGATTATTTTATGGTTTTAATGGAGAAATACAACATTTCACCCGGCCCAAGTCATGAAATGTTTCTGAGCGCGGTTCATAGATACCTTATCTGGGCGAGCCTGTCTGCGATTTTGCTTGCCATGGTTCTCAGCTTTCTGCTCATTAAGCGGGTTTTGGAGCCCCTCTCCCAGATGACCGAAATTACGCGCCGGATTGCATCAGGAAACTATTCGGCAAGTATTCCGGTGACGTCCACGGATGAAGTCGGTCAACTGGCCATTGCCTTTAACCGGATGACGGAGAGTCTTCACAAAATTGAACGACTTCGGAAAACCATGATGATTGATGTGGCGCATGAACTCAGAACGCCGTTAAACAATATTCAGGGATATCTTGAAGCCCTGATTGACGATGTCGTGCCCAAATCCAGGGAAACCTTTGAGCTTCTCCATGAGGAGACATTGCGGCTGACGCATCTCGTGGAAGACATTCTGCGATTGGCCAGAGCAGATGCAGCCAAGGAAAATCTCAATCCGGTGGAAATTCGAATCGCAGATGTGATCGAACATGTACTCGATGTTTTTCGATCCCAATTTGAGACAAAGGGTATCGATGTCGATACAACGGGGATGGATGGTGCGATCCGGGTGTCTGCCGATCCCGATAAACTTGCCCAGGTTATTCGAAATCTGATGCAAAACGCTTATCAGTATTCACTTCCCGGTGGAAACGTTAAAATATTTACTCAACGGATCAAGGGAGAAATTCAAGTCGTTTTCGCAAATACCGGTATTGAAGTCTCTGAAAAAGATCTTCCATTTATTTTCGAACGATTTTACCGGGGTGAAAAATCTCGTTCACGGGAGCATGGCGGTGCAGGCATCGGACTGGCTATTGTCAAAGAGTTGATTGAAGCTCACGGTGGAAAGGTCGGCGCCGAGATCACCAACGATGAAACCCGTATCTGGTTTTCTCTTACTGTTTTACCGCCGTATCTTTATTAAATCTTTTAACTCCGCCGCCGCGGATGAGATATCGATATCCTATGTGGCTTTGCGGTAAGAGTAATTATGAACTTAAGGCTCTAATTCATAAATACAATGACGTATTTTTATCTGGGCACTATCCCGTATAAGCTGAAGTCCAAAAGTCTGAAGTTTTAAGTTTGAAGTGAGCTAAAGTTGAGGAATGCGCTTTCAGCGCGATCAATTATAATTAAAATTGATAGAATACCTTAACTTTAGGCACTTTAGTTCACTTTAGGCACTTTAAACTTTTGCATACATAGAATGAAAAAACTAAGTTATAAATACGTAACCGTATTTACGAATACATGTACTTAGTGCCCACAATGACAAAATTTCTTTAAATTTAATATGGTTGCTGCCGCTGAAATAGTAACGCCATAAAAAAGCACGGGTTTGTCCTGGTTAAGAAAATTTGTAATTGTCCCATTTACAATGGTTGACCCGGTGGCGAATATTAAATCACACCATTTTATGGCGTCAGCCGTCATCTCCGGCGGTTCAATAACAACACCGAAAACATCTGAACCGATATTATCCTGATCCATATCCACAACCCTGATGCTGTAAGTTGATGCAAGCATTTCAAGAAATCTCGGCTGATGGCCGACAAGCAAAACATTATTCAATGCGCCGATAGCCTCGGGCAAATTACTTGCACATTCTTTTGGTTCTTCATCTTTGCAGTGAATTGTTTTATCGCAAAGATTAAGATATCTGAAAACGGCATTCAGGCCGGATATAAAAATAGATCTTTCCTTATTTGAGTTCAGCTTGATTTTTAAAAGGTCATCAACAAGATAATCTGCATTTTCAAACTCATCTGTAAAAGCCTGTCCTTTCGCGCCCTTAAAAACAGCTTCTACCATAACCTCCTTTCCCTTTATTATCGGGTAGTCATCGTGTTCGGGCTTTCCTATTGCCTCTGTAGCGGAAAGCGCTTTGCATCTTACACTTATATTTTGTCCTGAGAGACCGTGTTTTTGTATCTCTTTTCTCAAGGCTTCTCTTAATTCATCATATAAATTCATACTGTTTGTTGAATCTCCTTCCTAAGCTTATTCCAAAACGCACGGCAATAATTCCGATAAGAATCCCAAATGGAACCCTGAGTAACCATTCATTCGAAAAAAAATGCCGTGCCGGCCGCTGTAAATCAAAGTTAGAAGTCTTTATCTTTCTTTCTTTTGTCTTTTAAATAAATTGCCTTTGAGTGTCCATCGCCAACAGCTCTTTCTTCGATTTGAAATAGCTTTGTTGCTGATGCGAGTTCCCCCAGCTTTTTGTAGCCATAGTTTCGCGGATCAAACTCTGGTGCCTGCTTGGCAATGTTACTCCCCACGGAGGCAAGATGAGCCCAACCAGAATCGTCCGAAGATGCTTCAACGGCGTTTCTTAATAAATTAACGAGTTTCGTGTCTTTCTTGAGTTCGCTGGTGGTCTTGCGTTTTATTTCTTCACTATAATCATCTTGGGAGCGCAGCACTTCAGTGAAAATAAACTTGTCACACGCAGAAACGAATGCTTTAGGGGTTTTTCTCTCTCCGAATCCATACACAAAAAGACCGGCTTCCCTTATCCTTGACGCTAACTTCGTGAAATCACTATCGCTGGATACAATGCAAAAACCGTCAAATTTGCCCGTGTAAAGTA
>CAZDAB010000046.1:0-11983 GCA_964502855.1 uncultured Desulfobacteraceae bacterium
TAACGGATGCGCTGGGCAGTACTGACGCGGAAGTCAACGATATCGACATGTTGTTTCCCGACCGGATACCGTCATCCGTGCTTTTGCTGAGCTTGCAGGTCGACCCGGAAGAAATTGCAGAGTATGCGCCCTCTGAAATCGAGACCATGCTCGATGCCGTGGAAGAGGTAAACCCTACTTTTGCCGCCCTGATGCAACGGCTGGCCAGCGTGGGCAGACAGGTTCTGTCGGAGAAGCAATCCGCAGAGCCGTCTGTCGATTGATCATGATGGGGCATCATCAGGCGTGGGATTATGGCTGGAGTTTTTTCAACCTGGCGATCGAGGAGGCGATCCGGTGGCTAAAACCCCCCGGAAAATGAGCAATGATGGACAAAAAGGTCAAAATCACGGTCGAAGCCAAAGACCGGACCCAGGCAGAGCTGGCAAAAACCAGGAAAGAGTTCGACAAGACGAGCGCCTCGGTTTCAAAGGCCAAAAAGATCATGGAAGCCCGCTCCGTTCTTGACGTGCGGCCATACAAAGAGGTGCAGGCGGAGATCCGAAAGCTGCGCACATCCTACGACACGCTAAGAAAATCCGGAACTCTAACAACCACAGAACTTTACCAGGCAAAGACAAAGCTCAAACAAAAGACCGCCGAGCTGCGCAGGGAGACGGGTGACTGGGCAGGCGAGCTGGGCAAAGCAAAGATCGGCCTGGCCGCATTGGCCGGGGCGGGATACCTGTTTATCAAATCGTTTCAGCACTACAGCGAGTTTTCCCAGCGCATGGGAGAGGTCAACACGCTCATCGATGTGAGCCAGGACAGATTTGCCGCCCTGGGCAAAGAGATCCGTTCGCTCACCAAAGATATTCCTCAGACCGCTGCAGAGCTGGCGGCTGCGGAATACGACATCCTGTCCGCCGGGGTGGCACTGGAGAAATCAACGGGCGTTTTGAAAAAGTCCGCAAAAGCGGCGGTGGCCGGAGTCACGGACACCCAGACCGCCGCCAATGCAGGAATTGCCGTCATCAACGCCTATGGCAAGTCGATTGACGAGCTGGATGACACCTATGACATCCTGTTTAAGACGGTCAAGCTGGGTGTTACCACGTTTCCGCAACTTGCGCAGAGCATCGGCGAGGTTCTCCCAACAGCCAACGCGGCGGATGTGGGGTTCAGCGATCTTTCCGCGAGCATTGCAACGCTTACCAAGGCGGGCATTCGCACACCCCAGGCCATGACGGCGCTCAAAGGCGCTATCAATGCAATGGCCGCTCCCGCTCCGGAAGCCAAGAAAAAGTTTGACGAACTCGGAATCACGTGGAAGGGGCTGATCCCGACCCTGGACGCGATCCGGAAAAAAGGTCTCTCCATCGATCAGATGAGAATGTTAATCCCGGACGTTGAGGCGCGCACCGGCGTTCTGGCGCTCACGCAAAATTTCGACGTGCTGGTAAAAACCCTGGACGAAATGCGTGACTCCTCCGGAGCTATGGAAGAAGCTTACGAGAAGATGAAGGACACTCCCGAGAATCAAATCAAGATGTTTACGAACACCATCAACGATCTGACAATATCCGCCGGGTCGCTGGCCGCAAAGGGGTTGCTGCCTCTGGCGAAAGCCGTTCGCATTGTGGTCGATTCTCTTTCAAAGGCCGATCCGGTAACCCGGGGGATCATAATCACCCTTGCGGGCGCGGCGGGCGCGTTTGCAATCTGGAAACTCGGATTGAGCCATATTGTATCCGGTCTCGGAGGATTCATCATCCAGGCCAGGGCCGCTCAGGCTGCGACCGGATCTTTAACCACCCAATTGAGCGCATCGGGAATCGCCATGAAAGCGGGTCTTGCCGCGGCTGCCATATATGGCGTCGTGCAAATCGGACTGGCCATCAAAGCGCTCTATCAGTGGCGCGTAGCCGCCAAGGAGGCCAGAGAAGCCCAGGCCCGGCTGGCTGAAAGCACGACCCAGGTCATGCGCAAGTACGAGGAGTTCAAAAACGTGCATCTTCCCGGGAACCTGACACAGCTTGCGCAGGAGGATCTGGCCAGATTCCGCCAAGAGCTGGCCGGCGCCCGGGCATATTACACGGCCCTTAAATACAAGCTGGAAGAAAAAGCTGCCGGAAAAACCATATTCGGCACTACCACCGACGAAGCGCTGGAAGCGCAAAAAGAACTGAAAGTCGTAAATTCACGCCTTAAGGAGATACAGGAGGATTTTGCAAAGGTCGGAGAAACCGCCACCGGAGCCGCCGCTGACATGGAAAAACCGACAAAAGCCGTAGAGGCTACCACCGAGCAGCTCGACGAGTTCGAGAAAAAAGCAAAAGCCGCTTATGACGAGGCCAAAAAACAGGCCGCGAATTATGCACAGCAGGTCATTGCCTGGGAAGATAAAATCAAATACGCCAAGCTGTCCACCGAGGACAAGATCCGGGAGCTGGGCCGCAAGGGCATGCAGGAAGCCGAGGTCTGGGCGGATAAAAAACTACAGGCCGAAGAAAAGCTGTATGCGGCCAAAAAGGCAATGGCCAAAGGCGATTATGAGCTGGCCAAAAAGCTGGCCAAGGAAGCCGAAGAGCTGTACGCGGACCTGGCCACCGAGGTCAAGGGCACGGAAAAGGGCAGCGAGGTTGTAAAACAATCTCTTGAGGATACCAAAGAGGTGGCAATCAACGGCATTACCGAGGTGGGCAAGTTCGTTGAGGATCTATACGGCAAACAGAGAGACGCGGCGAAAAAAGCACGGGATGAGTGGTCGGCCACGGCCAAAGGGATCGACAGACAGCTCGACGCCATCGCCAAGCAGCGCGAGGCTAACATAAAAATACAGCTCCAGGGGCTTGAGGCGGCCCAATCCGCGATCAACCATCTGACCCGTGATGAGACCAAGCATATCACGGTTGTGACCCATTATACCTCTGTGAGTGATTCGTCCGGTGATACCGATACGGGGGATGAGGAGATCAAGCGACTTGGCGGCCTTGCAGGCCTTGCGCGCGGTGGAAGGCTTCCGGGATTCGGCGGCGGGGACCGGATACGCGCGTTGCTTGAGGCCGGGGAATACGTTGTTCGAAAAGAGGCCGTTAAAAAATATGGGGTCAACCTGCTCCATGCCCTTAACTCCATGAAGCTGAATTTAAACGGCATGGCCCGGTCAAAAATCGGCGGACTGATCTCAAACATTTCAATTCCCGCGATGCCTGCGCCGCAATATGCTTTTCAAGGCGGCGGGAGCGTACCGGGCACATCCGGCGAAACCCTGACCCTTCGATTCCAGGCGGGCAATACCGAGATGCCGCTCACGGTCATGGGAGATCGCAGGGTCACGCGGTCGATGGTCAAAGAGTTTGAGAGAGAGCTGGTCAAGATGGGATTGTCCAAAAGATAAAGGATATAGATGCCTGATTTCGCATTTTACAGCACCGAGATCGATCCCACAACCGATCCTGCCAATGCGGACCCGGTTCCGGAAACCCTGGTGGTTTTGGACCAGGTGCCGATCCTGGGCAATGCCCAATACGATCTCATGTCCGGAGAGATCGGACGGGGCAGCGTGAGCCGCACCCTGGGGGGCGTGATTATTCAGGACTTCGGGGTAGTGGACGGGGATCAGCGCATATCGTTTTCCGATACCGACGCCCTGGGCTCTGCGACTGTAACCGCGCTCAAAACCATCCACCAAACCGTGGACGGCGAATATTATTTCACGGACGGATTCAATATATGGATCGTGCGGTTTGTGCGTCCGGGCGGTTTCGTGTATCGGCGCAATCTGTTCTGGGCCCAGCACGGCGAAGAGATTTACAGTTACGAAATCAACCTGATTGTTTCGGCAAGTATTTTTCCCAGGGTAGAGGATTGCGCCCTGTGCCTTGAAGTGGTTAGCGGGAGCTGATTTTTATGTCTTATGCCTGGAAAATAACGCTCAACAGCGAGGATATATCCGAAAAAGTTTCCGGGTTTTCCATCACCTGCTCTATGGAAAGTTTTTGCCGGGAGATGACCCTGGATATCTCTGATCCGGATCTTTATGCGGAACTGGATTTTTCCCAAATTTCCGAAGCTCCCGAGATCGAAATTTTTACAAAAACCGCAGCGTCCTGGATCAGCCAGGGAACATTTTTTATAGAACGGCCGGCCCTGGCATCCACGGTCAGATCGGATTTAATGCAGGGCGTGTGGGGCAGGTCCCGGACCGCCTTGCTTGCCGAGCCATTTGCCCCGAAAGTCAGCAAGACGTGGGAGGAGCGAACCACCTTTTTTGCCATCTGCCAGGAGATGTGCGACCTGGCGGGATTTGCCTGGGATGAGTCATACAGCGATATCAGCGATTTTGGGATCTATCCGTATACCTACGAAGCCGACGGCCTGTATCCCATAGACGTGATCAGCGAACTGGCCGAACTGGCCGGTGCCGTGGTTACCACGGATCGCGCCGGGCATCTGTGTATCAAACAGATCGATTATTCCCCCTCTTCCGCCGATGTCACCATTACGGATGAGGACATAGGCGAAATTAACGAGAGCCTGGAATGGCCCGAATTCGGCAACCGGTTGCGCATTACCCCAACGGGCGCCCTGGCCAGCTATTCGGTAGTCATGACCATCCCAGACCCCTGCCTGCCGGCGGACGGATCGTCCAAAACCAAACTGTTGGTACAGGTCAAAGACCCGGACGGAGAGCCTGTTGACGGCGCCGTGGTGTCCTGGGAAACGGACAGCGACACTGCGACCCTGGATTACGCAACGAGCAATACCCAGGAAGTTCTGATTCGCGGAGAGCAGCGGCGGGCGAGCAATTTTTACACCGTGGCCACGGCCTTTGAGCCGAGCGCCGTGGACGGGATCTGGGCATATTCCGATGTGGCCAAATCCGTCAACCTGATTGACGGCGGATATGAGATCAACGGCAAAACCATTACCCTGACCGACCCGCTTACGTATTGCGACCAGCTCCTGGTCATTGACTACCGGGCCCAGGGCATGGCCGTCAATTATCTGACTGCCGGCAATGTGGCCGAGGACGTGACGGTCACTGCGGACGTGGAGGGACAGCAGGACCGGAAAACCGTGTATATCGACAATCCATGCCAATGCCCGCCAACCATACGTTTGACCGCCTCACCCACATCGATTACGATCAATTCGGTGTCCAAATTACTGGTCTATGTCGAGGAAAGCGGGCCGGTCACGGCCGGTCGCATAGTTTTCATGAGCGAATCCGGCGCCGTAAAACGCGGGGTTTTGGACTGGACCAGCGCACGTATAGGCCAGGTTTCGGTGATTAACGAAAAATCCGCTGCAAAAAATGAGGTGGCCGGCGTCACGCAGTGCGACCTTTCCATGTTTCCGGCATCCGTATCGAGCGTATATGCGGCGGACGATGACGGAAACCCCACAGGGGAGGATCTGTACGGTTCCAACGCTGGCAAGGTTATCGATCTTTCCGAATATGTGGCAACGGGCACGGATCTGCTGGTCAGTTACGTGGCCCAGGGCGCGGCCATTAATCTGTTCGCGGGCAATTCCCTGGGATTGGCGCGCATTACCGCGTACATCCTGACGACCAGCGAAGCCGGGGCCGAGGCCTCGGCCACCATACATATCGAGGACAAATCCCAAATAACGGACGATTACCCGGCGGACTGGAATCCCGGAGATGATGACGGCGGTTATGGCGGCCCGGGCGGTGAAGATGGAGATGGTGTCGATGACGGCGGAGACGGCGAAGGCAGCGGGGACGATACGGGAAGCAATGATTGGGAAGATGATCCCCCGTCTGATTTGTGCCGGCATAGTGACGGCACACTGAAAAAATGCGGCGCCGGAGAAAAATGCTGCACCGACGGCTCGACATTCGGATGCTTTCCCGAGGACGATTGCGAGGACCCCCCTCACGACCCCTGTTTTCCGGAGAGCGTTTCGGACAATCCCACCGGTGCAAATCTTGCCGGGCGGTTCGCGGATGGCCTGGACAACGGTTGTACGTGCGAGGAATTATGCCGCAATGAATTCGATGTCCTGGATACGAACCAGGGATACGACAATGGCTCCGGACGAACCGTATCCCAGATCGCTGCGCAGGACCACGCGCCGGGAAGCCCCGGCTTCTGGGAGAAATACAATGAGCTGAAAAACGAGGCGATTTCCGAATGCGTGGCTCAATGCACCGAGTGCGAGGGTTTGGAGGATCTTGCCTGGAGTGAGGATAACCCGGAAACCATTGCCCCGGAAAGCTCGGCCAGTGTTTCCGTGACTGGCGACAAGGCGCCCTACATATGGTCGGTAGTTGGGACGGGATTCTGGTTTGATGCCGAGCACACACTAACCGTCATAGAATCCGGCGGCGGCGTCATCCTGTATACGGACGAGGATGCCTGCGGAGCGGCAACGATCAACGTAAGCGGCGCGTGCGAAGGAGTTGTGGAAGGGGTTGTAAAGTGTACCGTTGGGCGGTGGAGCGACTGGACTTACACGTGTGGTTCCTGGTCGACGGGTACCTATGCAAACTCGTGTTGTAATTTGGTTACAGATAAAACCTGGTATCAGGCCTGGTGCAGATACCAAGCAGGTTGCGTTTGTGGTGGAGCCAATCAAGAGTGTCTCCCAATAGAGTATGGTGGCATTAACTGTGCCACTTTGGGGGGAGTTTTTATGCAGTGCTGTCATTGGCCTGACGGAGATCCTGACAGAGGTACATTCTGCGAACGCTATGCTACGTGGGAATGTGATCAATGAAACCTAAAGAGATAAAAAGATTCGAACAACTCACTCGAGTTTATCATTTTGGGAAAATCCAAGACTTTATGACTTTTTATGATGTGGTCACAAGGGCTGGATACACCATTACTGACATTGAAGATTATATTGAGACCAAGAAAGCAACAATTCAAGCAAAGCTCCTTGAAAAGCCTGCAAGGCCTGTGCTGAAAGAATGTCCGGAATGCCAGAAATCAATGTCTCTCCTGCGCGTGAATATTGATTCGGCTACTCAAACAGGAGACAGCTCAAAATCGGTTTGGCTTTGTATGAACCAGGATTGCATGAACACCATCTACAACACAGAATCTGTTGAGGAAATTCTCATGAAGGCGGGCAAGCATAAGGAGAATAAAAATAGCGCTTAGGCAAGCAATGTAAGTATGAAAGTATAATAAGGGGGAAGAAAAATGGCGTTACCTAACACATACTGGCTGTACAATAACACGGCAAACGACGGCGCAAACACCGGCAATGCCTCTGGCGGCGCCGGAGATGCATCGTCCAACTGGGTCGTGCTCGATCTCACAAACGATACGATTTTATTCCTGGACGCCCAGCAGACCGACGGGGATCCGGACTCCGGTACCAAGTACCCGATCGTCATCCCGGATTCCGGAGACCTGGAGGCGCCAAAGACCTTCGTCGATGATGATTCGGCGGAAATCTTTGACCAGGTTCCCCTGGCCGGTACCACCAACGGCGAGCAGAGCGGCGGGGATACCCGGTATGTATTCGCCATCTATTTCGATGGCGCCACCGCAGGGATTCCCACGCTGGAAGCCTGGGATGACAACACCCACGCAACTGCCGAGGACGATTTCCTGGGCGGTGGAACGCCTGCCGATTCGACGCTACTGGCAATCGCCACAACCAACGGGGTGCCCGGATCTGCGACCTGGGCGGGCACGCCGCTGTCGGGCACGGACAGCCGCATCGAGCTGGACACGGGTGCGCTTTCAGCGGCAAAAAACCTTTATTTTAATATCAAGCAGGTGATTCCGGACGATTTCACGCCGCAATCGGACAGCGATATCGTGCTGACGCTGAGGTTTTTATATTCATGATGCCGGTAATTAAAAAAATTAAAGCAGCCTGGCGCATCCGTATTACGTTTGCAGGAAAGCTTCAACCGAAGGAATACATCACGCCCGACGTCCGCCACAATAACCCTGGCTGGGGGGATGAGGTGTTCAACCGGGCCATCGAAAAGCTGGAGTTTTTTCTCCCTACAGGTCATCGGCTCGTCATGTCCGGCATGGATCAATACAATTTTTTTGTCGAGGCCGCACAGTCAACAAAGAGCCGCGCCGGAGCGCAGATCAAGGCATTCTGGTTTTGCGGCAAGCTGCCCGGAAAAGATATCGTGGAAATGTGGCGGGTGGGAGACAAGGGGGTGATCCGCAACCGTAAAATCTTTGGCTGCGAGTGGGGCGGTGGTCCTACCAGGGGATGGAAAAAAGGCGTGCCCGCCTCAAGCCCCGTATCTGTTTTGACGCGTTAAGATATGGCAAAATTATCACCGGATAAAGGTCTGCGGCTTGAACCCGACAACACGCCGCTGTCAGGGTCGATGGTAGAATGCGCCACCCTTATCGACGAGGTGCTCTATACTTCGGCCACGGGCAAGCTTTGGTACTTCCATTACGCCTACGGCCTGGACCTCGCTTCCGCGCAGACCGTGGCATCCATTATATGCAGAGCGGCCCTCAGTAACACCCCCTCCGCATGGTATTCGGCGGCCTACGACTCCGTGACGGTATATAAATCCGATGATGGATCGAGCTGGACGGAGGTGGAGCAATTTGACGGGCCGCCCATTATTTACACCGCGTATCAGCAGATGGCCTTTGAACTCGAATTCGCTTCGCCACAAACGGCCAGGTTTTTCAAAGTAAGAAATACAGAGGCAAGCAGCACCCTCGCGACTACTCCGGGAGGCGCATCCCTTCTGATCAGCGAGATCGAGGCGTATTCCAGTGGTGCTCAGACGATGTTGCAAGACGCGTCCCTTGATCTGTCCGCCTATGGCCGTAACCTGGAAAATTTACAGGCATTTCTCCGGGCTCATGATGGAATTGAACTCCATGATATTCAGGCGGCGCTTGCGGCATATAGTTTGAGCGAGGAAGATTTTGCGGGCTGGCTGGGGGCATTCTTTGAGGATAAGTCCGATCTTGGCGCAATCCTGGAGACCTGGGCCACTCAATATAAGGATCTGGCTGGAGATTTTGACGCGAAAGGCCAAAGCGTTGAATCGTTAATGTCTCGGTTTGAAACCGCTAAAGCCAAATATAAAAACCTGGCTGCTTTTCTTTCGGTAACGGGCGGGGATGTCCTAAAGGATCTCGCAGCTTTTCTTTCGGTGACGGACGGAAGCATCCTGAAGAGCATGGGTCTGGAGCTGAAAGCGATACATTGCGTCCCCGCTTTCCGGTCCATAACGGCCCAGAGGGTTTCATCCGTAATTCAAGAGGTATCCTCATGACATTATCCATAGGCAACTGGAATATCGATGAAAATATTGTCTGGTATGTGCGTCTGGCGGATACGGGGAGCGCGGTTTCCGTTGAGATGTACCTGACCCAGGCGGATGCCGAGGCCCAGACCAACCTTCAGGCCAGCGGAGAGTCGTCGGGCTACGGCTCGGACCTGGACGTAACGCTGACCAATGATCCGGACGCGACAAACCCCGTCTCGCTCTTTATCGATGCGTATTCATGGCACCTGCGGGTTGACGGTGAAAACGGCGACCCTGTTAAGGTTTACAAAGTTAAGCGGTTCGTGGAAATCGACGAAATATCCCATTCGATCTATCGCAACAGCATCCTGATCGCGGCCCGGGCCGAGGCGGAGATCAATACCCATACCCACGCCGCGATTATCAGAGACATCGTTCTGGGAACTCACCTGCCCGAGATCGATGTTGGACAGATCGCCGGACTGGTCAGCGACAGGCGCGGGGTGGACGATCTGAGCCAGATCCACGAACACCGGATTATCGGCACGCATAACAGCCTGATCAGCGAGATAGAAACCCGAAAATATATGGAACTTAAACGGTGATTGAGCAAATCCTGAAAAAGCGGCCCGGGACCTTTTTATATGGCAAGATTGAAGAGGTTTATACCGAAACCGAAACGGTTAAAATATTGCTGGGAAAAGAATATGTATTAATCAAGACATCCCTGGCCCTGAAAGTCGGAGACACGGTTGTTTTGGCACGCAATGAGGATTCATCCATGTTTGTTGTTCAATATTCACACAAAGCACTCCCCTCACAGGGACTGCTGTTATCAGTCTAAAACAGGGCCCAGCCGGTCGCAAAAAGCACTAATAGACGACAATCCCAGGTCCTGGTGGTTGTATGGCCACCTGTCCCCGCCCGGCCCCCTGGGATTGCCGTTTTAAAGAAAAGGATACCGAGGCCGCCCTGGTGGAAGCTATAACTTCCCCAGGGCGAAAAGCTGCTCATAGCGCAGCCAGACATCCGAAAATCAGACGGCCCCGATGCTCGTACCGGGCAACGGGAATACAGTCTGATATTCGGATCAATTTTATTTCTCCTTTAACTTTTTTTTGAAAGGAGGCAGCGCCATGAACAGCCCACTCGCATATATCGGAGGAAAATCAAAGCTCTCTGAAACAATCATCAAAATGATCCCGGAACATAAGGCCTATTGTGAAGTATTTGCCGGTGCGGCCTGGGTCTTTTTCCGGAAAGAACCATCCAAATATGAAACCATCAACGATCTGGATAGCGATCTGATCGTGTTTTACAGGGTTCTTCAGAATCATCTTGAAGAATTTTTGAAGCAATTTAAGTGGCTTCTATCCTCGAGGGAATGGTTCGAGGATTGGAAACGCCAGCAAGAAGCCGGCGGCTTGACGGATATCCAGAGGGCGGCCAGATATTATTATCTGCAGCGGCATTCTTTTGCCGGAAGGGTCAGGTCCAGGACCTTCGGGCCAGGCCCCATGCGCAGGCCGAGAATCAATCTATTGCGCATCGAGGAGGAGCTTTCAGAAGTTCATTTACGCCTGGCAACGGTGACTATCGAGAACCTTCCCTGGCAGGATTTCACGAGGAGATATGATCGGATCGATACGTTCTTTTATATTGATCCCCCATACTACAAGGCACCATATTATCAGCACAATTTGGAGATGGAGGATTATCGCGAGATGGCCGAAACCCTGGCCGGCATAAAATCTAAATTCATACTAAGCATCAACGATCATCCTGAGATGAGGGATATCTTTAAAAATTTTAGGCTAAAGCCTGTCACATTAAAATACAGTGTGGCCAAAGACTCACATACAACAGGAAATGAGCTTATTATAACCAATTATTGATCTCTTGAATTAATGGCCATCATAAATATTTTTTGGCCTTATGCATGTACTGTGCCAAATTTCTTAAGCAACAACTATGCCAAGATTGCTTTTGATCCCTTGCAGACAGACTCTCTATATTTACATTGTGGTACTTAACGAGCCCTCGTTTCCCCTTTTTTGCTTGAATTATCAAACCATCTTTGATAATGCTTTTACATTTCACCGGCAAAAATGCCGGTGACTTATCTCAGTTTTGACCGCCGACTTATATCAGCGCTATACAAGGTTAGGTAGCTTTTATCCCGAAGCAACAGGCAAGCTACTCGCTGATCCACTGTGTTGCTTCGGTGAGTTCGCTGTTATGAAACACGCGAACATGCCCTGGGATCCAAAGTCCAAAGATCTTGATGGCTGTCCGTATCCACTCGACGTCCGACACGACTGCCATTCTCTCCCAGCCTGTGAGGTGCTTCAAGCCCAATTTTGTATCGTCCCACATGGCGGCAGCTTCGAATCTCATGAAGTCTTCGCCCAGATGATAGAGAAACCGAACCTTGTCCCGGTGAGAGAACATTTCCTCCACCGCTGGAATTAGGACGGACTCGTAGTCATTCGCGGTTACCGTCCCCTTTGCGGTAAAGCCGAGGACATTATCTGGTAGATCAGGTATCTTCTCGATCATTTAAGGGGCTCCTTTGTTTGGTGTGATGTTCATTGGCAGCCGCAAGGCCACCTAACCAACAAACCCCGCAGTTAGAGCGATTTGCCTTTTATTAATGAGTGTTTAATGATGGAGCATGATCAACGGTCCGCCTTCGCTGAAAAGCTATGGCGCGACAAGGAGGTGGCATCATGCTCCATCGGTATTGCAGCCAGTTTCTTGCATACTGTGAGT
>CAZDAB010000047.1:0-11965 GCA_964502855.1 uncultured Desulfobacteraceae bacterium
CAACTATCAGATCATAATGGCCAACGAGCTTTTTAAAAATGAATTCGGTATGCAATCCAATGATTTCTGTTACAAGGTATGGAAAAACAGAGATGAGAAATGTGAAGAGTGCCTGGTAGAAAAAACCTACCGGCATGGCCGGGGACACTGGAATATAGAAAATGTAACAATGAAGGACGGCAGAGTTGCCAATATGCTGGTAAGAGCGATTCCGGTCAAGAATGAACGTGGCGAGATCGTTTATGTCCTGGAAAGAGCTACGGATATCACGAAAAGGCAGCACATTCAGGAAAACATTGACACATTGGTCGGCAACCTGGAAGAGATGCTGGCCAATCGTCTGGAAGATCTGCAAAAATCCGAAGAGAAATATCGAACCATATTTGAACGCTCCCGTGATGCGATCATTCTTACCAACCCCGGTGGAAGGATCGTTGAGGTTAACCAGGCAGGGATTCATATACTGGGGTATAAGACCCAAAAAGAAGTTTTGGCACTAGAATCTACTGCCAACCTCTTTGTTGAGAAGCAGGATTTTGTTGAGCTCCGGAAAAGAGTCTCCCAGGAAGGTTTCGTTGTGGAGTTTGAAACCCGTCTTATGGGTAAAAATGATTCAGAATTTTATGCGCTGATTACATCGAATGTAACGGTGGATGTAACCGGGAAGATTACCGGCTATGTTTTGATTATAAGAGACATTACCAAGAGAAAAATCTCACAACAGCAAATCGAGAAACGGAATATCCGGCTAGATATTTTAAATTCCATCTCTAAAACCGTTAGCAGCAGTTTGAATCTTGATGAGATACTCAACAGCACCATTGATAAAACCCTTGAGGTCTTGGAGTCTGACAGTGTCAGGATTTATTTGATGGACGATAAAAAAGAGAGCCTCGAACTGGTGGCGCACAAAGGGCTTTCAACTAAATTAATAACCAAGCCTTTTATGAAAAATCGTAAACCCGGGGACGGACTTCTGGGTCAGACCGTACTTGACGGTGAAACAAGGTTGGTGGACAATTATTTACGATCTGAAGACCCCTATGTCGATTCGATGATCGAAGAGGGCCTGCATACAACCGCTTATATACCGCTGTCAACCAAAGGAGAGTTGATGGGGGCGATGTGCGTCAGCAGCCATTACCCGGTTGAGCTTGCAGCCGGATATATTGAATTCTTGACCGCTATCGGCAACCAGATCGGCGTTGCCGTAGATAATGCAAATCTATATGAAAATATAAAGAGGGCTTATGAGGACCTCAAAGATGCCCAGGAACAGATTGTGCAGACAGAAAAACTGGCCTCTTTGGGCAAATTGGCCGCTACCATTGCCCATGAAATAAACAATCCTTTGGCTACAGTTCTGACCTATATCCGGCTGATGATTAAGCTTAAAGACCGGAATAGATTTTCTCCTGAAAGACTTGAGGACATTTCCCGATATTTGGCCACCATGGAGTCGGAAACCGCCAGGTGCGGGGAAATCGTAAAAAATCTTTTGGCCTTTTCCCGCCAGTCTAAAATCAAGATTAAGAGCAGCAGAATTATAGACATTATTGATAGGGCTCTTGTTCTTATTGCCCATGATTTGGAAATTAAAGGAATACAGCTTAGAAAAAACATTGAGCCGGATCTGCCCAAAGTTCGATGCGATTTTCAGCAGATTCAACAGGCCCTATTAAATCTCATGTACAATGCTTCAGATTCTATGCTTGATGGCGGCACCCTGACGGTAACGGCCAACAGAAAAGCAGGGACTGAGAGATTCTTAGAGGTCACGGTTTCCGATACGGGTTGCGGCATTACCGGGGAAGACAAGGAAAAAATTTTTGATCCTTTTTTTACAACCAAAGAGGAGGGAAAAGGTGTGGGCCTCGGTTTGTCGGTGGTATATGGCATCATTACTCGGCACAACGGAACCATAGAAGTGGAAAGCGAGCCCGGCAAAGGAAGTACTTTCAAGGTCAGCCTGCCGTTAGCCCCTTTGTAAAGCCAAGTGACAGACTCATTTATACGATACAGAAACCCGAGATTTTTATTAATATACATGGAAGGAATCGATAATGACCAAAAAGGCTCGTATTCTTGTGGTTGATGATGAAGCACCCATGCGAGAAGCTCTTTATGACTGGCTCAAGGAGGATGGTTATGAGGTTGGCCTGGCCGAAAGCGGCAAAGATGCCATTGCCATTGCCACGGAAAAAAGCTGGGATGTGATTTTGCTAGATCTGAAAATGCCGGGTATGGACGGGCTGGAAACGTTGAAGCAGCTTAAAGGCAAACAAGTGGACACAGATGCTGAGATACTCATGATGACCGCCTATGCTACGGTAGATACAGCAGTTCAGGCCATGAAGGAAGGCGCTTTTGATTATCTGGTCAAACCGTTCGCCCCTGACGAGATCGAAATGCAAATCAAGAAGATTGTCGCCCATCGTGAGTTGGTTTTAGAGAATATTTTACTGCGCCAAAAGCTGGAGGAAAGATCAGAATATGATGAAATCATAGGAAAAAGTGAGGCCATGCAAGAAGTTTACGATTTAATTTCCAAGGTGGCGCCAACCGACTCTACCGTACTGATAACCGGTGAAAGCGGCACCGGGAAAGAACTGATCGCTCAGGCGATTCACGGAAACAGTCAGCGCTGTTACCTGCCGTTTATTGCCGTAAGTTGCGGCGCGTTGCCCGATTCTTTGTTAGAGAGTGAACTGTTCGGCTATGAAAGGGGCGCTTTCACCGGTGCAGAGCATACCAAAAAGGGGCGCTTTGAAATGGCCGATAAAGGAACCCTTTTTTTAGATGAAATCGGTGATATCAGTTTAAAAACCCAGGTGGATCTTTTAAGGGTGTTGCAGCGAAAAGAGTTCAGACGTCTGGGGGGTCAGGAAGAAATTACAGTTGACGTGCGTATTTTAGCAGCTACCAATAAAGATTTGAAACAGGCGATTTCTGAAAACAAATTTCGTGAAGATCTTTTTTACCGGTTGAACGTCATTTCTATCCCGGTACCACCGTTAAGGCAACGAAAGGATGATATCCCGCTGCTGGTAAAGGCATTTATCCGCAGGTATTGTCTGGAAATGAATAAAGAGTTGGTGAAAATGGCGCCTTCGGCCTTGAAATTGCTGATGGATTACGATTGGCCCGGAAATGTGAGAGAATTGGAAAATGTCATCGAAAGGGCGCTGGTTATCGGACGGGGAAAAGAAATCGTGACAGAGGACCTCCCATTTTCACGCAAGCAATTAGAGCCTGAAAAATTTCCCAATTCATTAAAATTAATGGAAGAAATGCATATTAAGAGAATTCTGGAAGAAACGGATTGGAACATTAGCAAAACAGCGCGTCTTCTGGAAATTGACCGCCAGACGCTCTATAATAAAATTACAAGATATAAGATTGAAAAGGAATCATAAATCGCTTTGTCAAACTGCGTCACTATCTGTCCCATAGGTTCGGTGGACCCAGGGATTCTCGAGCACATCGCCAAATGTATTTCGATCCGATGCGGCCTAACCTGCAGAATTTCCATGAGGATGGAAAATCCTCGATATGCATATAATGATACCCGTTGCCAGTATAATTCAAAACTGATATTAAAGCACCTCCTTGACCGAAGCTTCCAAGACTCCTTTAGGCTTATCGGCGTTACTCCCGTGGATTTGTATGTGCCGATTCTTAAGTATGTCTTTGGATTAGCACAGATCCAAGGCAAATGTTCAATTATATCCCTACACCGTCTTTATCCTATGTTTTATGACCAACCCTCCAATCCTGATCTTCTGTTGGCACGGGTGGAAAAAACGGCCTTGCATGAACTGGGGCACACATTGGGTTTGACCCATTGCAGGGATCGGCGGTGTGTTATGTATTCCTCGACCCGGATTGAGGATACGGATGTAAAACAACCCGACTTCTGCCCCACTTGTTTTGAACTTTTTCAATGGTATCTTAAAAAATCCCTCCACCAGTCTTTTTAGCAAGTGCCGAAAAATACTACATCTGCCCTTTTTTTCGGCAATTCATAAATTTATAGAATAAATAAGTGGTTATAAACAGTTTCGTGATTTAGCAAATAACATTTGCCGAATATCTCGGCAATATGTTCTATGGAGCTATTCTTAATTCTAAGCGGTCGTAAAATTATTATTCTATATAAAACAGGCAGTTATAATAGTCATTCCGTTTCTTGTCAGACATTGGCACAGGGTTTGCTTTTTAGAACCGTAAAAGAGGAAAAATAAAACGGATTGAAGATTAATTATTATAGAATAAGGAGGGAATAAAATGGGCGCTACCAAAAAGAGGGAATCAATGAAAATTGTTCCACCAGGCAAGAAAAAATGTGTATGGATGGAGGCCGGGGTTGTTTCCTATAAACTGTGCGATCACAATTTTGATTGTTCCACCTGTGTATACGACCATGGTATGCATGATAGGGTTGCCCGATATAAGGAGAAAATTGCGACACAACCGATAGCGGCAACACCCGACAAATTCACCGAGACTTGGGTGGACAAAATGATGCAGCTTCCTGCAAATCGGCGTAAATGCCGGTATATGATAACCGGGGAAGTTGGCCATAAAATATGTCCCAATGCTTATGAATGCGGCACATGTTCTTTTGACCAGATCATGCAGGAACGCCTTCAGGCAGAGGCGCTTCCGGTGCATGCCCGACGCCGGGAAAGCGGTTTTGAACTGGCGGAAGATTTCTATTATCACGAGGGCCACACATGGGCCAAACCGGAATATGGCGGGCGTATTCGAGTAGGGCTGGATGATTTTGCCCAAAAACTTATCGGTAAACTCGCGAGGGTTGAATTGCCGAATATCGGCCAGGAACTAAAACAGGGAGAAGTGGGATTTCAAGTCAGACGCAATGGAGAAGTTGCCAAACTGCTCTCCCCAATGGATGGCATTGTCTCCAATGTGAACGATAGTCTTCGGAATCAACCCGATCTGGTCAACGAATCTCCCTATGAAAAGGGGTGGTTATTTACTATTGAGCCAACCAAGCTGCGTAAAAACTTAAAAGGACTCTATTACGACAAGGAGGCCCGTAATTTTATCCATGGGGAAAGGGAAAAACTCTTTGCTATGGCCAATGACGATTTGCGGGTGGCCGCAGATGGTGGTGTCTCGGTTGAAGACATTTCTCAAGAACTTGAAGGGAAAAACTGGGCCAAGTTTGTAAAGACCTTTCTTAAGACCTGATCGGCAATAATGCCGTGAAGGGCTCCATAATAAAACAATGACAAAAAACCTTCCGCCGGTAAAGAGGCGGGAGGTTTTTTTATGTCTTGATAGAATTCTTTATTACATCATTCCATACGATTTGAGCTTTCTGCGAAGGGTGTTCAGGCCTATTCCAAGAAGCCTGGCGGTTTGGGATTTGTTCCGGCCCATCAGTTTATACGCCCGGATAATGTGGGATTTTTCAATTTGTGCCAGGGGTGCAATATTTTCCGATATTGGCCGGTTCAGACACGTTGTTATTGATTTGCGCTTTTTTAAATGCGCTGGGAGAAAATTTGATGAGATGGGTTTTCCCTGTGCCAGATTTACAGCGGACTGTATGATCGATCTGAGTTCCCTGACATTCCCGGGATAGTCATACTCCATAAGCAGACACAGGGTCTCTTCTTCAAGGTTTTGATTTTTAGCGGAACTTCCGTAATCTTGTAAAAATTTACCGGCCAAAAGCGGAATATCCTCTTTTCTTTCTCTCAAGGGAGGCAGATGAAGCCATCCCCCCCGGATACGATAATATAAATCTTTTCGAAAAATTCTTTTGGTCATCATCTTTTCCAGATCTTCGTTGGTCGCCGCGATGAAACGTACGTCCGCTCTCCGATGAACATTGGTCCCTAGTTTAAGGTATTCCCCATCCTGTAAAACGCGCAAAAGCTTACCCTGCAACTCAATGGGGAGATTACCGATCTCATCTAAAAACATGGTACCGCGATTTGTGTATTCCAGATAGCCGGTGCGACCATTTTGAGCACCTGTAAAGGCGCCTTTTGTGTGACCGAAAAATTCAGCTTCAAAAAGACTGCCGGTGAGCGAGGCCATGTTGACGGGTGTAAAAGGATATTTTGATCTGGGGCTCGCGGCATGAATTGCCCATGCCAGAAGTTCCTTACCCGTTCCGCTCTCACCGGTAATTAAAAGAGGAACATCACTACCGGCATGCAATTCCGATTCCTTTAAAACTCTCAGAACCTTTTGAGACCGGGTTATAATCGGTTTGAAAGGTTTTTTGTTCACCAGTTGGGGCAACGTTTGGCTTTTTTCTATATCCAGAATATCAAGTAGACGCTTTTTTTCCATGGCTCGTTTCATGGAAAATATAAGGTCTCCCTGGGAGATAGGCTTTACAAGATAGTCATAAGCACCTTTGTTAAGACATTCCACTGCAATTCGGGCCTCGTTAACGGCGGTAGCCATTATGCATTCGGTTCTTGGACTTATGTTTTTAATTATTTCAAGAAGTTCCAGCCCGTCCATTTCCGACATGGTCATATCGACCAGCGCGATATCGAAAATTTTCCCCTCTTCAAAAAGAGACGCGGCTTTCATGGGATTGTCTTCGGTGTGTATGTTTTTAAAACCGGACTTGAGCAACTGCCCTTTGATGATTTCAAGGTAATCGGTATCATCATCGATAATAATTATTTGATTCTGCATCCATACATCCTTCCCGGTTTCTGTTCCAAAAGGGACTATTCCAAAATGGCACAAATTGTTGTCAACTTACTGAGTTACCCATTGTATGTATACCACATGTGCCAAACTGGCACAATAGCCCCGTGAAGTCAAATCTTAAAAAAAATCGGTCATGGCAAGAAATACTTGCTTATCTATCTGATATAATGGCTATTTATTAATAGTCATCGGAACTATCCCCATCTGGCACAGTTGTTGCTCATACTCCATCTGAAAACTCATCTATTGATAAGCTGCTTTTTGCTTTTTTATGTAAAAAATCGGAGGTAGGCCTATGCAGTTAAAGCGCAAATTCGACGCAGAGGAATTTGCTATCCTTGCGGAAATGGAACCCCCCAAGGGGGTAGATGTCTCCACTATGGTGATGAATGCCAAGAGACTCAAAGGGGAAGTAGATGCCTTTGTGGTGCCTGAAATGAGCAACGCCGTCATGCGAATGAGTTCCCTTGGAGGGGCTATGATTCTTCAGGCCAAGGGCATGGAAACCGTGATGCAGGTCAACTGCAGAGACCGTAACCGGATCGCTCTTCAGGCCGATCTTCTGGCCGCCTATGGATGCGGTATCACTAATGTTATGGCGGTTACCGGAGAAGATCCCAGCTTTGGAGATCACTTTCAGGCAAGATCCGTATATGACATCGATCTTCTGGAATTGCTCAGGACCATTCGCGGGCTTGAGCAAGGAAAAGACATGGCCGGAATCGAGCTTTCAGGTTCCCCCGAATTTCTGGTGGGTTCCACGGTTGATGCAGGGGCCAAGGGGAAATCTACTGAACTGGAAATAGAAGAAATGAATAAAAAAATTGAGGCCGGCGCCCAATTTTTCATTTCCCCCCCTTTATTTGACCTTTCCGCCATCCGGTCGTTTATGAAACGGGTGGAACAAAATAAAATAAAAATCATCCCCACAGTCTTACTCCTCAAATCATTGGGCATGGCCCGTTACATCATGCGTAATGTGGATAATGTTTATATCCCTGATTCTCTGATTGACCGTATCCATAAGTCCTCTGACAAGGTTCGGGAGTGTATTCTGATTGCATCAGAAATGGTTACCTCATTAAAAACAGAGGGGTTCAGCGGCGTAAACATAGCAACCATCGGATGGGAGCACAAGCTTCCGGAGATACTTGATAGAATATAAGGATGGAAAAAATGAAGCATACAAACCGTCAGAAGGAAAATACATCCACTAAAGCACACGGAAAAGAAAGCGTCGGTTCGGTCATGGTGCTTGGCGGCGGAATCGCCGGCATGCAAGCGTCCCTCGATCTGGCAAATTCCGGCTATTATGTTCATCTGGTGGAAAAATCTCCGGCCATTGGGGGTGTAATGGCTCAACTGGACAAGACATTTCCCACCAATGACTGTTCTATGTGAATTATCTCACCCAAACTGGTCGAGGTCGGCCGGCATATTAACATCGAGCTTCATACCTGTTCAAATATCGAAAAGATTGACGGACAGAATGGAAACTTTCAGGTAACCCTCCACAAAACCCCCCGCTATATCGATATGGACAAGTGTACTGCCTGTGGCGATTGTGTAGAAGTCTGCCCGGTAACGAGGCCCAGCGAATATGATACGGAGCTGGTGGACCGCAAGTCTGTTTACAAACCTTATGCCCAGGCCATTCCCGGCGCCTTTGCCATAGAGAAGATCGATACGGCGCCATGCAGGGTGGCCTGTCCGGCGAATCTAAATGTTCAGGGATATGTGGCCATGGTCAAGATGGGTAAGTACCGGGAGGCTGTGGAAATCATCATGCAGGATCTGCCTTTTCCCGGCATACTCGGCCGTATCTGTCCCCATCGTTGTGAAAAAAGCTGCCGGCGCCTTGAAGTGGACGAGGCGATTTCCATACGGGAACTTAAACGAGTGGCTGCGGATCATGTTGATCTGAGTGATATCCCGGTACCGGAAATTACACCCAGAAATGAAAAAGTGGCCGTTATCGGCTCAGGTCCTGCCGGGCTTACCGCCGCCTATTTCCTGGCATTGGACGGGTACCCGGTCAGTGTATACGAGTCCATGCCTGAAGCCGGCGGAATGATGCGATACGGCATTCCCGAGCACCGTCTACCCCGCACGGTGCTGGATGCAGAGATCGAGAATCTCAAACGATATGGGATTCAAATTCATACCAACACGGTTATTGGCAAAGACATAACCCTTGAAGAGCTCCGGGAACATGGTGCCAGTGCTATCTTTCTGGCTATCGGTGCCTGGAAAGGTCTGAAACTTAGAATACCCGGGGAAGAGACTTCCCAGGGTATTTCCGATGTCACCGCCTTTTTGCGAGAGGTTCATCTGGGGAATTTAAAGAAGCTGGATGGAAAAGTTGTTGTGATCGGAGGCGGCCATTCCGCACTGGATGCCGCCCGGGTGGCACTTCGACTCGGTGCCAGCGAGGCGCATATCCTTTACCGCCGTTCCCGAAAGGAAATGCTCGCTGAACCCGAAGAAGTTGAAGAGACTGAGAAAGAGGGAGTAAAGATTCATTTCCTGGCGGCCCCCATAGGTATTTCCAGTGAAAATGAAAAGGTTACCGGAATCGAATGTATTCGGACCCGTTTGACGGAGGAAGACACCACCGGCCGGCGGAGGCCCATTCCCATTGAAGGTTCGGAATTTTTCATTGAAGCGGATTATATCATTCCGGCCATCGGTCAGGAGCCTGATTTGGGCAACCTTGCCAAGGTACAGGGCTTAAAAGTTTCCAAATGGAATCTTCTGGAGGTGAATCCTGAAACCCTCCAGACAAACATACCGGACATATTTGCCGGTGGTGATGTGATCAGCGGTCCCGCCACGGTTATCGAGGCGGTTGAGGCCGGCCAAAGAGTCGCCAAATATATTGCCAAATATTTGCAAGGTGAAGAACTGCCCACAGAATGGCAGGAGGAACCGCCCATGGGGACAAACTGGGTCACGCCTCCAAAAGACGAACCCCCCAAAGATCGATTAAAAATTCCCACGTTGTCGGTGGAAAAAAGGATTTCGGGTTTTGAAGAAGTCAATCTTTGTGCGGATGAGGAATCGGCCAGGCAAGAAGCCGATCGCTGTCTGAATTGCGGCGGCTGCTGTGAATGCTACCAGTGTGTGGCGGTGTGTGAAGCTGAAGCCGTCACTCTTGACACTCACGCCCAACAGGAAGAAACAACAACGATCAATGTGGGTTCTGTTGTTCTGTCACCGGGGTTTCAGCCTTTTGATCCTTCAAAATTTGATAATTACAATTATGCCAACCATCCCAATGTGATCACTTCCACGGAATTTGAACGAATCCTTTCCGCCACAGGCCCCTTTATGGGGCACCTTACCCGAATTTCGGATAAAAAGGAGCCCAAGAAAATTGCCTGGTTCCAATGCGTCGGTTCCAGGGATCTTAACCGCTGTGACAATCCATACTGCTCTTCCGTGTGCTGCATGTATGCGGTTAAGGAGGCTGTAATTGCCAAAGAGCATGCGGATTATGATCTGGATTGCGCCATCTTTTTCATGGATATGCGTACCCCGGGCAAAGATTTTGAAAAATATTACAACGATGCCAAGGACAAGCATGGGGTTCGCTTTATCAGGTCCCGGGTTCATACCATAGACCGGGTTCCGGAAACCGATGACCTTGAGGTCCGGTATGTGACGGAAAGCGGGGAAGAGAAAAAAGAAGTTTTTGATATGATCGTATTATCTGTGGGCATGCAAATATCGCCGGAAACCATTGATCTCGCAAACAATCTCGGAATTGATCTGACCCAAGGAAATTTTTGCGAAACCAAAAATTTTAAACCGTTTGCAACATCAAGAGACGGCATATTTGTCTGCGGTGCTTTTCAAGGACCCAAGGACATCCCCGAGTCTGTCATGGAAGCCAGTGCTGCGGCCTGCAGTGCCGGTGTGAATCTGGCATCGGCACGGGGCTCTCTTGTTAAAGAGAAAGCATTCCCTGATGAAACCGATATCACCGGCGAGGAACCCCGCATCGGAGTTTTTGTGTGTAATTGCGGTATCAATATCGGCGGAATTGCCGATGTTCCGGCCATCGTCGAATATGCCAAGGGACTGCCCAATGTTGCATACGTGGGAGAGAACCTCTTTACCTGCAGCCAGGACACTCAGAACCAAATGGCGGAGGTGATCAGGGAACAGAACTTAAATCGCATTGTTGTGGCGGCCTGTACTCCTCGAACCCATGAAGTGTTATTTCAGGAGACCATACGTAATGCGGGGCTAAATGAATATTTGTTTGACATGGCCAATATCAGGAACCAGTGCACATGGGTGCATTCGGATGATAAAGAACATGCCACGGAAAAATCCAAAGATCTGGTGCGGATGGCTGTTGCCAGGGCGTCTTTGCTGGAACCCATCCCCGATATATCGGTGGATGTTAACCCGTCCGCGCTGATTATCGGTGGCGGCGTCGCCGGAATGACCACCGCCCTGGGTTTTGCGGATCAAGGTTTTCCGGCAATCATCGTGGAAAAATCATCGGTTCTCGGCGGGGCGGCAAGGGATCTTACCCAGACCTGGAAGGGCCGGGACATTCAACCATACCTTTCCCAGCTGGTGGATAAAGTTGAGCAGCATTCGGATATACAGGTGCTGCGAAACGCCGAGGTGGTTGCCGCCTCCGGGTTTGTGGGCAACTTTGAAACTCAGGTGGCTGTAGGAAACCAGATAAAGACTGTGGAACACGGAGTTGTCATGGTTGCAACCGGCGGCAAGGCCGCTGATACCCAGGAGTATCTTTACGGTAAGAATCCCAGGGTTACCCGTTGGCATGATCTGGAACATGATGCTGAAAAATTAAAGGATGCGGAAATTGTTGTATTTATCCAGTGTGTGGGATCACGGGACGAAAACCGACCCTACTGTTCCAGGATTTGCTGTACGGCTTCCATATTACAAGCGATTTCCATAAAACAAAGCAACCCGGATACAAAAGTATTTATCCTCTACCGTGACATTCGAACGTATGGCGAAAAAGAGTATCTTTACAAAAAAGCCAGAGAGATGGGAGTTGTGTTTGTACGATATTCGCTGGACAACAAACCCAAGGTCACGGAAACAGACAATGGTCTTCAAGTCGATGTGTTTGATCCGATTTTGCAAAAAAATCTGAGGATACAGGCAGACTATGTAAATCTGGCGACTGCTATTGAGCCGGCCCAGAACCATAAGATTTCCGAGTTCTATAAAATTCCGCTCAATGCCGAAAACTTTTTTATGGAAG
>CAZDAB010000048.1:0-11916 GCA_964502855.1 uncultured Desulfobacteraceae bacterium
CATTTTTTGCGCTTGTGGTGGGTGGTTCTTCAATTACGAAGAACCACTCTTTTAATTGGCTTACCTTTAAAATTATCCCAATATCGAGAATCGCTTTGGTCTGAAACTTTGCAAAATGTTCGGCAACAACTCGTCGGTTTGAGGTGAATCTTTGCTATTATTATTAAATTAAAAGGAAGGAGGCAGACATGAGTGGCAGTGTTTACAAAATCATAGAATTGGTGGGAACAAGTGATACTTCCTGGGAGAAAGCTGCGGAAAATGCAGTAGCAAGAGCAACTAAAAGTCTACGCGATTTAAGAGTTGCGGAAATCACAAAACTGGATATGACGATTAATGACGGTAAGGTCATATCCTATCGTGCCAGAGTATCGATTTCTTTTAAATACGAAGGTTCCTAATTTATCGCGATACTCCCTCCATGGCAATAATTTTTTGATAAATTTGGAAATCATCCTCGTCCTGCCCGGCCGCCATCAGCTGCGACTAAGGCATATGCCGGGCGGATTTGGCTGGCCGTCGAGTTTGCAACGGCAGTCGGGGAAAGCGAGCGGATTTGAAATCAGGAGTATATTCAAATGCCCAAAAAGCCAACCTATGAGGAATTGGAACAAAGGGTAAAAAAGTTAGAAAAAGAAGCCATCGGATGCAAACAGGTGGAGAAGGCGCTGAGGAGGAGTGAGGAAAAGTATAAAGCACTTACAATAAACTCCCTTACCGGTATTTTTATCCACCAGGATGGAAGGTTTGTATTTGTTAATTATAGATTCGCTACGATGCACGGGTATACGGTAGAAGAATTACTGGGAAAGGAATATAAGGTGCTGCTCCACCCGGATTACAGGGAGGTTATTGCAGAAAGAGTATCGAAAAGATTGAAGGGCGAGTCTGTTCCTTATCAGTATGAGGTTCAAAGACTCAAAAAAGATGGGGAAACCATTTGGTGCGAAATGATTGCAGCTGCCATCGAATATAGAGGAAAGCCTGCTATAATGGGAAATATAATGAACATCACCAAGCGCAAGCAGGCGGAAGAACATGTTCGCACCCTCACCCAACAACTGATGAAAGCCCAGGAAAGTGAGCGCCAGCGAATTGCCCGTTATCTGCACGACAATGTTGCACAAGACCTTTCCCTGCTGAGAATCGGCTGTGAAACACTTTTTGATAATTATCCATCCATAGACATTGGCATAAAGCAAAAAGCTTCAGAATTGTCAAAAATACTCAAAAGATCAATATCGGCTGTCAGAGATTTTGCTTATGATTTACACCCTCCCGGCCTGGACCAATTGGGGTTGGTTCGAACGGTTTATCAATATTGTGAAGAATTTGCCGAGAAAAAGCGGATAAATATTAATTTTTTCGCTGCCGGCATGGATGATCTAACCATTCCTTTTGACACGGAAATCAACTTGTATCGCCTTATACAGGAAGCTCTATGGAATATTAAAAAGCATGCCGATGCCGACAGTGTAACCCTCAAGATGGTCGCTTCTTTTCCATACATCATCCTGCGCATTGAGGATGACGGGAAAGGATTTGATATCGATGACCGGATGGTATCGGCTGTTAAGGAGAAGCGGATGGGACTTCGAAGTATGGAGGAAAGGGTCGGCCTTTTAAACGGAAAAATGAAGATTCAATCTCGCCCAACGGAAGGAACAAAAATTTTTATTGAAGTTCCCTATAAGGAGAAAAATTGTGTCCGAAAAGAAAAACATATTGATCATTGATGATCACCCTCTTTTCAGGGAAGGGCTTAAGGCGATTATAGAGCGGGATTCTCGTTTTGAGGTGGTTGGTGAAGCCGGAAATGGACGAGAAGGGCTTCAACTGACAAAAAAACTTAAACCGGATATGATTATAGTGGACATATCCCTGCCGGATCGAAGCGGCATTCAACTGACCAGGGAAATACGAACTCTTTTTTCCACAACACGCATTTTGATTGTCAGCATGCATTCTAAAATTGATTATATTGCCGAGGCATTTCAGGCCGGAGCAACCGGATATGTGGTCAAAGAGTCTGCCTCGGAAAGGCTTGTGCAGGGGCTTGAATCTGTTGCAAGAGGCGATTATTTTCTTGACAGCTCGGTTTCACATACGGTGGTTGAAAATCTTATGAAATCTCCTTTAAAAGAGGCGAAAATTACGGATGCCGATTACAATACGTTAACGCCACGGGAGCAGGAGGTTATGCGTTTTCTGGCAGAGGGATTGTCCAGCAAAAAAGTTGCTGAAAAGCTTTTTATCAGCCCCAAGACCGTTGAAAACCATCGCGCCAACATTATGAACAAGCTTGGCCTTCACAATGCTATTGAATTGACCCGCTATGCTGCAAAGCTCGGCCTGATCGACGTTGATCTCTGGAAAGAATAAAGGATCAACTTTTATCCCTCTTTTGCGGGACAAGTTCCCGCTTTCCAGGAATTTTGCCTATTAAAATGAGCCCTTCTCTCTATGGACAAAGCTAATTTCAACCTGATAATTGTTAATTTAAATCGGCCGTCTCCTGATGTTATGAATATCCTAAGATAGAGGAGGAAATATGATTTCTTCTCCATGTAAAAATTGTCCCAGAAAAGATTTGCCTAAGGAGGATTGCGCCAAAAATTGTAAATTGCTGAAAGCGATACAGGAGGTTCATGTATCTACTGAAAAATGGAACGTTGGAAGCGGAATAGATTATACCGAAGAATACAGTTATACACTACCGGCGTCGATTTCACAAAATGCTATCTCGTTATAGTCGATATCATGTAAAACTGTTTTTAAAAAAGCAGCGATCCATTATACTCTAAAACAACCGAGTTAAAGGCGGTCTTTTGTGTTAATAACCCATTGTTTTCCTCCGTGGATAGAAATTCCGACACATAAAAATAATTGATATATGCCATTCAGAAAAGATCAAAAGAGATCTATCAGCACTGCAAATTTGAAGGGTAGCGAAGAGATAGCGACAGCATCATCCTCCAAGACCGGACCGGGTTTTAATAAAAAGAGTTTCCTTGATATCACGACCCTGATTAGAAGTATTCAGCGCGCTGAAGGCAATACGGACTGTTTCCAAAAAGGAATTATCGATTGCGATCAGGTCGAGTGCAAGTGGCGTTCCTTATGTCTGGAAGCGCAGCCTGTTTTGAGAAAAAACGAGGCATAGATAGAAAGGAGGTTTATCATGAAAGCAGGAATCTTTTTCACGGGCACAGGCCCCATATCGTTCTACTGAACCAATACTTAAAGCATGGATTCCTCGTATGGGATGTTTTAAAAGGCATTAAAACGCGAAATCCAAACCCACCGGTACTTATCGTTACCGCCCATGAAACGAACCCCTTTGATCCGAATCTTTCTCAAGCAGACGGCTATTTGGTTAAAAGCCACACGGCCGCTGATGAACTCAAGGAAAAGATCTCCAATTTATTAAATCAGTTGTTTGTCGTTCAGAAACATACAGAAATTTCCTCTCTTATATAGCCCTATCCTCCCTACAATAATGATGTCTTTTTCTTTGACACACCCGTGCGGTTAATTTATACTAATTTTTTTAAAAAAGATCATATTATTTACAAACCAAACAGTGACGCCCGATGGCTAATTCAAATTGGGTCATTCAGGATCCCGTGCCGGGAACACGCATTCTTATATTTAGAGGCGATACCCGGACATTTAGTCTCTCCCTTTCACATCCCGGAAAAGGAAATGCATGGCTCCGTACCAACATCGGCCATGCCCAAACTGTCAGGCAGGAAATCATCAGGAAAGTAGATGATGATAAGCCGCTACTGGGTCGGGATTGGTTTGACATCCCCATGAGGCGTGTTGACGACCAAAATTTTATGATTACCCTCCCTTTTTGTGAAGTGGGGCATTTTGAAGCCAAGTGTTTCTTTTTAAGTGAAAACCAGACCACCCCGGTGTGGCCGGAGGGTCCTAATGTGGCCATCAACGTGGAACCGGCACACACATGCTGTTCAAACATCATTTATAATGCATTTGTCCGTCAGTTCGGTCCAAACAAGAACGGCAAGTTTCTATCCGGGGCAGATGAAGATTCGATCCGGTCTCTTGATAAAAACGGTTATACGGTGATCCCGCCATCAGGAACCTTTCGTGATCTGAAAGGAAAACTGGATTTCATTATTGGCGAGCTTGGGTGCCGAATAATCCAGTTGCTTCCCATACATCCCACCCCCACTACCTATGCCCGGATGGGACGGTTTGGAAGTCCCTATGCAGCACTCAGTTTTACCGCCGTTGATCCGGCTTTGGCCGAATTTGACCCTAAGGCAACTCCTCTTGAGCAGTTTATAGAGCTGATAGATGCAATCCATGAACGTCATGCCATGGTTTTTATTGACATCGCCATCAACCATACGGGCTGGGCCGCCGGCCTTCATGAAACCCATCCTCAGTGGCTTGTCCGAGACCCGGACGGCCATATCGAGATGCCGGGCGCCTGGGGCGTGGTCTGGGAAGACCTGACGAGTCTCGACTACACCCAAAAAGACTTGTGGCAATTTATGGCCGATGTTTTTATTATATGGTGTCGCCGTGGGGTGGACGGATTCCGGTGCGATGCCGCATATATGATTCCGGTCCCTGCCTGGAAGTATATTGTTGCCGCTGTCAGGGATCAGTATCCTGACACAATTTTTCTTCTGGAAGGGTTGGGTGGAAAAATTTCCGTAACCCGGGATATCCTAAACAAAGCCAATTTCAACTGGTCCTATTCGGAGCTTTTTCAAAACTATGACCGCAGCCATCTTGAATCCTATCTTCCGGAAACCAATGAGATCTCCCTAAGTGACGGAATTACGGTACATTTTGCTGAAACCCACGATAATATTCGTTTGGCCTCTCGATCTGAGGTCTTTGCTCGGATGCGGACAGCCCTGTGCGCGCTTTGCAGCTATCAGGGCGGCTTTGGATTTGCCAACGGGGTAGAATGGTATGCAACGGAAAAAATCAGCGTCCATGGAGCAGCTTCACTGAACTGGGGCGCTGAAACCAATCAGGTGAAACATATCCGTCACCTCGGCACTCTGCTTAAAATACATCCGGCATTTCATGACCGAACGGAACTGAAAATGGTCCAGCAGGGGGATGGAAATTGTATTGTCATGCTGCGTCACCATCTCCCGTCAGGGAAAAAGCTTCTTATAGTGGCGAATTTGGATGATCGGCATAAAACGTTAGCATCCTGGAATCCTCAGGAGACAGGCATGGATTCATCTGCGTTTGTGGATCTTATTTCCGGTGAGAAAGTGGCTCTTACCGAGTCCGACGGAAAGCAGTCCTGTCTTCTTGATTCCGGTCGGATTCTTTGTCTTACCGATGACTGTCAGGATATTGATCTTGTTGGCAAGGTTGAATCTAAAACCGCATTATATCCGGTGCGTATTATAAGGCAGTGTCTTCGGGCCAAGGCCATGGACGTGCTGAATTTTTATAACGGCACCCGGGATCTGGGCAAATTTGAACCAAACAAGGCGGCGCGAAAGCTGGCGGAAAATCCCCTGGAGTACTGTCGCAGTCTTAACCCGTTCAGCAATGAACCTCGGGTGATAACCTGGCGATGGCCCCGTGATAAAAAAAGAGAAGTAATGGTGCCTCCGGATCATTTTCTAATGGTTCGCGCCGACAGGGCTTTTCGCGCCAGGATCATGGACGAAAACCGGAGCCTGTACCATGAAGAAAGTCTGCAGTGTATGGACGGGTCGTGTTTTGTGCTTTTTTCTCCCTTGCCTCCACCCAGGATTCATCGCTCGTATACCCTGAAGTTATCGGTTTATACTCCAGGAGATACTCAACATGTTGACGGACCGCTGCTATTCCTTTCCCATGCAGAGGATGCAAGGGTAAAACGGATCTATAACCGGCCGGATCTGTCGAGCCGTTCCCCCCTTCTGCTCGGCACCAACGGCCGCGGAGGCATGCTCCGGGCGGCTGTTTCCTGGGGAGAACTTGCCAGCAGGTATGATGCCCTTCTGGCAGCAAATATGGATCTTGAGATCCCCGAAGATCGATGGGTAATGTTCACACGATGCCGGGCATGGATGGTATATCAGGGCTATTCGCAGGAAATTTGCGATGATTGCTTTGATTCTTTTTGTTTCCAGTCCCGTGCCAGAGGCTTATGGCGATATCAGGTGCCCACAGGCCAGGGGGAACATGTTTTTCTAACCATCTGTGTGGAAATGGTTCCCGGAAAAAATTCCATGCGTATGGTGTTTATCCGCGATTCAGCAAAAAGCCGGCAGGGAATGCTGGCAGATCATGAGCCGGTCCGGCTCATCCTGCGTCCGGATATTGAAAGCCGTAATTTTCACGAGACCACTAAAGCATATCAGGGACCGGAGCATTTCTGGCCCGGGGCTGTAAGATCGGATAAAGACGGCTTCACATTTGTGCCGGAGCAGGAACACCGGCTGAATTTGAAGATTTCCGATGGGTCTTTTGTTTGGGAGCCGGAATGGCAATACATGGTACACCGGTCAATAGAGGCTGAGCGGGGTCTTGATCCGGATTCGGATCTGTTCAGTCCGGGCTATTTTTCTTCATTCCTGAAAGGAGGAGAATCCGTAACGCTGAGCGCCTCTATTACGGGTGCCCAAAATTCCCATGTTCCGAATCAAAAACCCCGGGTCCGTGATATGGAACCGGAAGTTTTTGAAAAAAGCAGATTTTACAAACCGTATGAGACGTTAAAAACAGCGCTGGATGATTATGTAGTAAAAAGGAACGATTTGAATACGGTAATTGCCGGATATCCTTGGTTTCTCGATTGGGGAAGGGATGCCTTGATTTTTGTCAGGGGGTTGATTGCAGCGGGAAAAATGGACGAGGCTCGTTCTATCCTGAAACAGTTCGGACAGTTTGAAAACAACGGGACGATCCCTAATATGATCCGAGGCAAAGATGCCGGAAACCGGAACACCTCTGACGCGCCGCTATGGTTTTTTGTCGCATGTGCCGATCTGGTCCGTGCTGAAGGAAATGAAGAATTTCTTGATTCAAAATGTGGTGATCGAACCATTCGTCATATTCTTTTTTCCATAGCCAGTGCTTATGAGAAGGGCATGTCCAACGGTATCCGTATGGACCCGGAATCGTGTCTTATTTTCAGTCCGACCCATTTTACCTGGATGGACACCAATCACCCTGCAGGGACGCCCCGACAAGGTTATCCCATTGAAATCCAGGCGCTCTGGTTTGCCGCACTATCCTTTTTATCACAGATTGATCCTTCAGGGGATGCCGGCGATTGGACGAAAAAGGCTTCCCGGGTTCAGGCGTCGATTTTTAGCCTCTTTTGGCTCGAAAAATCAGGCTACCTGTCCGACTGTCTCCATACCGATTCGGGAAAACCGGCCGCACAGGCAGATCCCGATGATGCCCTGAGGCCGAACCAGCTTTTTGCGGTAACGCTTGGCGCTGTCTCCGACCCTAGGATTTGCCGTAAGATCGTGGCGGCATGTGAGGAACTGCTGGTCCCCGGCGCGGTTCGGAGCCTTGCGGACCGACCGGTGAGCCGGCCAATTGCAATTTATCATAATGGAACAATCATTAACAATCCCCAACATCCTTATCAGGGGCAATATGCGGGAGAGGAAGATTTAAAACGCAAACCTGCATATCACAACGGCACTGCCTGGACATGGCTGTTCCCCAGTTATTGTGAAGCATGGGCAAAAGTCTACGGAAATAAAGGAAAAAACACGGCATTCTCGTGGCTGACAAGCAGCGCCCGCCTTGCATCCCAGGGGTGCGTCAGCCATCTGCCGGAAATCTTAGACGGAGATTTCCCCCACAGGCACCGCGGCTGTGATGCACAGGCCTGGGGGGCAAGCGAATTTGTGAGGGTATGGAAGCTGCTCCAAGCTTTGGATTGACTATTTGATAATAGTTAAGTAGTGTCTATCCATAAATGGTCTTTTTGCTTGCCCAGTTAAATCCGTATTTAATATTTAACCGGGGCCCAATCTTGATAAACCCGTAAAAAGTCCGATTTAGACGGTTTCGTAAAAAGTCCAACTTCAAGGCGTGCAAGTTTCGCAATTATGAGGCGTACTTATCGTACGTTGAATGATTGCGAAATGCAGAACAACGCAGAAGTTGGACTTTTTACGAAACCGTCAATCTTAGCGTTATGTTCAAAAAATTAATTCGCCAAAGTTCGGTGGCGAATAAATCCTCGGGATATTAAAGATATGCCTGCCTGTCCCGTAGGTCCCCGTGAAAATACCGGGACAGGGCCGGCAAATCGTACCGGGAGGGTTATTTTTTTCACATGCCCTGATCTTGAACAAAAATCTTCATTTATGGAGGGACACTATGTAGTTGAGTGGGTGACCCATGACCAACAATCAAGGATAAAGGATAAATAAATATGAGCTTTTTGCAAGTATTTCAAGTATTTCCTGTAATTCCAGGGCCTCTTTCTTTTCTTCAGGTTCTGGCGCGCAACCTTTGGTGGTGCTGGCATATTGATGCCATTGAACTTTTTCGTCGAATAAATCCCCGGATTTGGTTAGAGTCCGGGCGCAATCCCATCGCATTTTTAACTTTAATTCCCCAGGAACGACTGGAGGAACTGTCAAAAGACGAAAGCTTTCTGGCTCATCAGCAGCGGGTGGAAGAACGTTTTGTGGACGATTTAAGCCCTGAGGATCCCAGAGAATCTTCATACGGGACAGAGGGAACCATTGCATATTTTTCCATGGAATTTGGAATTCATGAAAGTGTTCCCCTGTTTGCAGGGGGACTCGGAGTTCTGGCCGGTGATCACTTGAAAGCGGCTTCCGACCTTACCCTTCCCTTGATAGCAGTCGGTCTTCTCTACCGGAAGGGCTATTTTCACCAGTTTTTGGATCATGAGGGGTGGCAGCAGGAGGAATATCCGGAAATCGATATCTATCGCCTGCCTGTGAAACGGATAAAGGATCATTCAGGAAATGATCTAATCATCTCAGTCACCGGACCTGGGGGCGAAATCCGGGCCGTTGTCTGGAAAATCATGGTGGGACGCATTCCTCTTATTCTTCTGGACACCAATTTGCCGGAAAATTCCCCGGAGATTCGGGAAATAACGTCTCGTCTGTATGCCGGAAGCTCAAAGACTCGGCTGGCCCAGGAGGTGCTGCTGGGAATCGGCGGAATGCGTGCTCTTAAAGCCATGGGAATTTATCCGACCGTGTGCCACATGAATGAAGGTCATTGCGCCTTTGTCACCCTGGAGCGGCTTGCTCAGACGATTTCTGGTTATAATGTCAATCTTGAGACCGCAGCGGAGATCGTTTCGCGAACCACGGTCTTTACTACCCATACGCCGGTAGCAGCAGGGCACGATGAGTTTTCCGTTGACCTTGTAAAACCGTATCTTAATTCTTTTAGCGACAGACTCGGAATAAGCGTTGAAGAGATCTTATCGTGGGGGCAACCCATGAAATCCGGTTCAGACACCCCTATTTCCATGTTCGTTCTGGGATTGCACAGTGCGCAATACTGCAACGGCGTCAGCGAATTGCACGGCAAGGTGGCCAGACGCATGTGGTCCCATGTCTGGCCCGGCAGGCCGGAAGATGAGGTTCCCATCACCCATATTACAAATGGGATACATATTCCTTCGTGGATTTCCGTTGAGAACGCCCTGCTGTTTGAACGCTATCTTGGACCGGATTGGCATTTGGACATGGGGAAACCGGAAATCGCCAAACGTATTGACGATATTTATGATGAGGAATTGTGGCGTGCCCGCGAAATGAGTCGCAGTCGCCTTATTCGCCATTGCCGGGCACTGATGATAAAACAATACCGGCGCCGTAATGCTCCAAAAGCAATGATGAAGGATGCTGAATCGGTACTGGACAAGGATATATTGACCATCGCTTTTGCCCGTCGCTTTGCGACATACAAGCGGGCCAATCTTTTGCTAAAAGATCCGGAGCGCTTTGAAGCAATCATTGCCTCAAAGACAAATCCGGTTCAGTTTGTCTTTGCAGGAAAAGCCCATCCTAAAGATAACGAAGGCAAGGAACTGATCAAACGCCTTGTCCAGTTTGCCCGCAGAACCAAGGTGCGCCACCGAATCGCCTTTTTAGAAGACTACGATATCAGTATCGCACGGCACCTGGTTCAGGGTGCGGATGTGTGGCTCAATACTCCCAGACGGCCCTTTGAAGCATGCGGTACATCCGGTATAAAAGCTGCCGCAAACGGAGTCCTTAACGTGAGCATTCTTGACGGCTGGTGGTGTGAAGGATATGCTGAAGAAAGAGGCTGGAGCATAGGAGACGAAGAGGAATATACGGATTCCGCTTACCAGGATACGGTGGAGAGCCAGGCCCTTTATAATGTGCTGGAAAACGATGTGATTCCCTGCTTTTATGAAAGGAGAAATGGGGAATCGCCGGACCGGTGGCTCAAAATGATGAAAGAATCAATGAAGATGGCGATGCTGGAATTTTGTGCCCGTATAATGGTTAAAAAATATGAAACCAGATTTTATCTTCCCGCCGTAGAGCACTTCGCGCGTCTGACTGCAGATAATGCCAAGGAAGCTGTAATTCTTTCCGCTCGGTATAACCGACTCAGCGCCCTGTGGGAAAAAATAAGGATTGAACTTCCTGTACGAAAAGCTGAAGGCCCGTTTTGGGTGGGGGAACGGTTTGAAGTAACATCGATTGTAAATCTGGGAGAGCTCCGCCCTGATGAAGTAAAAATAGAGCTCTATTACGGGCCATTAAAAACTGTGGACAGCATCGCAGACAGTCATTCTCAAGAAATGACCGCAAAGGAAATCCATGGAAATGGGGAATATCTTTACTCCTGCACCATAACCTGCAGCAATTCAGGGCGGTACGGTTTCACTGTCAGAGCGATACCCAGTGGAGATGACCGAATCAGATTTGTCCCCGGACTTATCACATGGGCCTAAAGATTGAAAATTTAAGATTGACTATTGCTGGTTGGATATTTTAAACTGGTCAAGTGGGCCAATGACGAACTTGGGTAGAGTAGTAAATGGGAGAGGAATTTTTCCGGTAACATTTCAAAAAGTTCCGGTCCATTCAATGATAAATGATATTGACCCGCTCAATAATAATAAAATGATATATCCAATCGATTTCCTTAAATAGTCAATAAGACAATCCGTTTTGGTTCTCTTCGATCCGTAAGCTCTAAGAACAGACAGCCGGCTTGTCCGGGTTAGGACTTACCATGAAACATCCACAGAGCAATCCCCGCATTCTCGTTGTTACTCCGGAGGTAACGTATCTGCCGGACCGTATGGGGGGTATGGCCTCTTTTTTTACCGCCAAAGCAGGGGGGCTTGCTGACGTTTCGGCATCTCTGATTACTGCTCTGTTTGAACAGGGAGCGGATGTGCACGTGGCCATTCCCGACTACCGCTCCATCTTCAGTAACGGATTGGCCCCTGTTCTAAAAAAAGAGATCAATAAAATTCAGCGCAAGATGCCCGATGATCGTATCCATCTGGCGGAAGACAGGGCCTTTTATTACATCAACCGTGTTTATTCTGCGTATGGAGAGGAAAACATTAAACTCGCCCTGGCTTTTCAACGTGAGGTGATCAATCACATCGTCCCCCAGGTGCAACCGGATCTGATTCACTGCAATGATTGGATGACCGGTATCATTCCGGCCATGGCCAGGCAAATGGAAATTCCATGCCTTTTTACCATTCACAATGTACACACGGTAAAGACAACACTGGCCTACATGGAGGACAGGGGAATCGATGCCGCCTATTTTTGGCGAAATTTGTATTACGAAAAAATGGCCGCAAACTATGAGGATATACGGGATACCAACCCCGTAGACTTTCTCACCAGTGGAATTTTTGCCGCTCATTTTGTGAATATTGTCAGCCCGACATTCCTGCTGGAA
>CAZDAB010000049.1:0-11829 GCA_964502855.1 uncultured Desulfobacteraceae bacterium
AAGACATCGTTGATATATTATCAAAAGTTCAAGGATTAACAGGAAGAAAAAGCAACCTGGCAATAACCGAAAATATTTTAATAAGTACAGGGGATTACGGGATAACGATGGTGGTTACCGACCTTGAGACAGGTTTTGAAGGACAATATCCGGCAAAAATTGAATCCCATGGAACCATAGTCATTAATTCAAGAAAGTTCTATGAAATAGTAAAAGAATTTCCGAGTGACGAAATACAGATAAATGAAATTGAAAACCACTGGATCAAAATTGGAAATAAAAAGATCGAGTATAATATCGTTGGAATGAAATCCGAAGATTTTCCTGAAACGCCACATATAGATGATGTTGAATTTTTTAGTATCGATTCAGGTGTATTTAAAAATATGATAGAAAAAATGGCGATTATCACCGGCGCTTCTGATGAAAAAAGGGCCCATATTACAGGAATATATTTTGAAATTATTCACACGGATGATGAAAATATAGTCAGGATGGTATCAACCGACGGTAACCGGCTTTCAAAAATCGATTATGTTTATGAAAAGGATGTTAAACTTCCTCAAGAACAAGGCATAATTATTCCTAAAAAAGGAATAAATGAAGCGGTTAAGTTTCTTGAGCCTGTCGGAATGGTCCAATTGGGCATTAAAAACAATAATTTTATAATAAAAAAAGACACAGAAACCATAATAATAAGGCTTCTTGAAGGCGATTTTCCAGAATATGCTGATATAATAAAAAAAGGAGCATCTCATGCGTTACATATAGATAGAAATATGTTTTTGATGATGTTGAAAAGAATGTCTATTTTATCCTCTGATAATTATAAAGGCGTTATTTTTAATTTTAAAGATGACAAACTTTTTATAACAACCACAAATCCCGATATTGGTGAATCAAAAGAAGATATGGATATAGATTTTAAGGGTGATCCTATTGAAGTTGCGTTTAATCCAAGATACTTTATAGATACACTCAGCGTTATAGATTCTGAAAAAATCATTATTAATATCATTGATGAAGAAAAACCGTGTATAATAGAAGGGGAAGACGACGAGACCTATATAAGTGTGAATATGCCGATGAGAATATGAATAAAGAAGAACAAACATACAATGCAGATAATATAAAAGTTCTCGAGGGCCTTGAAGCGGTGAGAAAAAGGCCCTCGATGTATATCGGAAATGTCAGTATCCAAGGGCTTCACCATCTTGTTTACGAAGTTGTAGATAACAGTATTGATGAGGCGATGGCAGGATATTGTGATAAGATTAACGTTACCATTCATACCGATAACAGTGTGAGCGTTGAAGATAATGGAAGGGGAATACCCGTAGGAATTCAAAGAACAGAGAATATGTCAGCTGTTGAAGTCGTAATGACAAAGCTTCATGCAGGAGGTAAATTCGACGATCATTCATATAAAGTTTCCGGAGGGCTACACGGTGTGGGCGTTTCGGTGGTAAACGCGCTTTCGAAAATAATGGAGGTAGAAGTCTATACGGATGGAAAAATTTATTATCAAAGCTATGAAAAAGGTAGAAAAACGAGAGAGTTAAGTATTATAGGTAAAACAAAAAAACGGGGTACAAAAATACATTTTATTCCTGATACAGAGATTTTAGAGACAGATGATTTTAGTTACGAAATACTGATCCGTCGGTTAAGGGAACTTGCGTTTTTAAATAAAGGGGTAAGATTAATAATAGAAGATGAACGTTCGGATAAAAAGGATAATTTTTTTTATAAAGGGGGTATTGTTTCATTTGTTGAATATCTTAACAGAAGAAATGTAGTGCTTCATAAGCCCATTTTTATAGAGGGTATAAAAAATGAAGTTCAGATAGAAGCATCCATACAGTATAATGACACATTTAATGAAAAATTATTTTCATTTGCTAATAATATCAATACAATAGAAGGAGGATTTCATCTTATAGGTTTTAAAGCCGCGTTAACGCGCACTATAAATCAATATGCAACGAACGGAAATCTTCCGAAAAATCTTCAGGCAAAGATTAGTGGGGATGATATAAGAGAAGGCCTGACTGCCGTTATAAGTATTAGAATAAAATCTCCACAGTTTGAGGGGCAGACAAAAACAAAACTTGGGAACAGCGAAGTTAAAGGTCTTGTTGAGTCTCTAATAAACGAAAAATTAAATGTGTTTTTGGAAGAAAATCCAGCGGTGGCAAGAAAAATTCTTGCCAAAGCTGTGGATGCTTCTCGGGCAAGAGACGCAGCAAAACGTGCTCGGGATCTGGCTAGAAAACAGGGCGCTTTGATAGATTCAACGCTTCCGGGTAAACTTGCTGAATGCCAGTTTTCAGAACCTTCTGAAAGAGAACTTTTCCTTGTGGAAGGAGATTCTGCAGGGGGCAGTGCGAAACAGGGCAGAGATAGAAAATTTCAGGCGATTTTACCGTTAAAAGGTAAAATAATCAATGTTGAAAAATCGCGTTTTGATAAAATGCTGCGTAGTGAGGAAATAAAAAATATCATAACCGTACTGGGTACCGGTGTGGGGAAGGAGGAATACGATATTGATAAAATCAGATATCACAAAACCATAATAATGACAGATGCCGATGTTGACGGATCTCATATAAGAACGCTTTTGTTAACATTTTTTTACAGACATATGCAAGAAATGATCGATAAAGGCTATCTGTACATCGCGCAACCGCCTTTATTTAAAGTCGGTAAAGGAAAAAAAGCGATTTATATTAAAAATGAAAGGGAATTCAATGAATATGTGTTAAAGAGGGTTTGTAATAAAAAAGATATTAAGATCGGAAAACATGAAACCCTGCTTTCGGAACACAAAATATATCTTTTTATATCTGATCTATCGGAATATTATTTAATTTTGTCGAGAATGGAAAAACGTGGTTTTCAGAATGAACTTATAGAATTACTCATTAAACAAGAGGTTGAAAATAAAGATTTTCTGCAAAACCAAGAAAAAATGTCGAATTTAAGGACGATGTTAATTGAAAAAAATTATAATGTCAGCGAGTTAAACTGGAGTTATGAACGAAATATTTATGAATTGACGGTTACGCTGCCCTTTAACGGAAATCAGAAACAAATTTCCATAAATTCGACCGTTAAAGATGTCACACCGGTAAAGATAGGCCGAAGTCTTATATATTCAAACGATTTTCAAAAAAGTATCGTCCTTGGTAAAAATATATTCAAATATGATACGCCACCATTTCTCATTTTTAATAAAGACAATAAAACAGATTCTGTGTCCATACCGGATAAACAAAGCCTTCTAAGTTTTATGATAACAGAAGGAAAAAAAGGGCTTGGTATTCAAAGATATAAAGGTTTGGGAGAAATGAATCCCGACCAGTTATGGGAAACCACGATGAATCCCGAAAAAAGAACCCTTTTACAGGTTAAAGTTGATGATGTGGTTGAGTCAGACGAAATTTTTACAATACTCATGGGCGAACAAGTGGAACCCAGAAGAGAATTTATAAACAATAATGCCCTTGACGTTAGCATGCTGGATATATAAACGCTGAATTAAAAATTTTCGATCGACGCCTCAATCGTGTAATGTTTATTCTTAAATGATCAATCCAAAAGATCTTCAAAAACAAATTGTAAAGATGTATATCCATAAGATTCAAGCAAGAGATTTACCAGACCTTTGGTTTCAGGCCGTTCATGATATTCTCGAACATGGAAGACGGTTTAAAATAGATCGAGGCAGTTATGCCGGGCAGACAAGGTTGGAATATGATTATTTTTTCGGTCATATCATACACCCCTCTTCGGAACCGCTTCTGCCGGACATTCCCCCTGCCTGCGGGATTCCCAATCCGGTAGAATGGGAATACATCTACGGTGGTGACGGGTATGAAAGATCGTACATCGAATATTTAATGACGGGGCAAAAAGAACCCGGAGAATCGTACACATACGGTGAACGTCTTACAAGAACATTGCTTACGGGCGACAAACTTGCGTGGTGGGAGCAGGGCAATAATGAAATAATAGATAAAAGAAAGATTGACGGTCAAGCCGTTTTTGAAGAAAACGGGAAACTCTATCTTAATCAGATAGAGTGGGTTATTCAGACATATAAAGAGTACGGGAGCAGGAACAATCAAATGGTATTACAGGTTGCACACCCGTCTGATCTCACGCTTTTAGACCCGCCTTGCCTGCGATCCATTGATACACGAATCCAGGATGAATCGCTTCATTTTATTATATATTTTCGATCATGGGATCTGTGGGGGGGACTTCCGGCAAATCTGGCCGGAATCCAGAATCTTAAAAACTATATGTCCGGGGAGATAGGTGTGAAAGACGGTGAAATGATTGTTGAAAGCAAAGGGCTGCACCTATACGGTTATGCCGAAGATCTTGCAAAATTAAGGTGTATGAAAACCTGAAAACCGACCCGGACAACCCTTTAATTGAATAATCAGAATTCTATACTGTTCGGTGTCCTTGGAAAGGGGATAACGTCCCTGATATTGGATATTCCGGTCATAAACATAAGAAGACGTTCAAATCCCAGGCCAAAACCACTATGCGCTACGCTTCCAAATCGGCGGGAGTCCAGGTACCACCAGTAAGCGTCTTTTGGCATTCCCGTCTCGTCCATTCGTTTTTCAAGTATATCTAATCGTTCTTCGCGCTGGCTTCCGCCGATAATTTCTCCGATTTTCGGCACCAGAACATCCATAGCCGCAACGGTCTTGTTGTCATGGTTTACGCGCATGTAAAATGGTTTTATGGTTTTGGGGTAATCAAAGACAATCAGAGGTTTTTTAAAGTGATGTTCTGTAAGGTAGCGTTCGTGTTCGGTTTGTAGGTCTTTTCCAAAATCGATGGTATATTCAAATTTTTTCCCGGATTTTTTTAATATTTCTACAGCTGTTTGATAGGGAAGCCGCTCAAAATCTGAAGAAGAAACGTTTTCCAGGGTCGACAAAAGGCTTTTGTCAACAAATTTCGCAAATAGTTCAAGATCATCAATACACTCATCGAGGATAAAGGCGGTGAGATATTTAATCATCTCTTCGGCCAAATTCATGTTTTCTTCTAGGTTGCAGAACGCCATTTCCGGTTCCACCATCCAGAACTCGGCAACATGCCGGCTGGTGTGAGAATTTTCAGCCCTGAACGTGGGGCCGAAGGTGTAAACATCACCCAAAGCCAGGGCAAACATTTCGGCGGACAACTGCCCGGAGACCGTTAAATTTGCCTCGGCGCCAAAAAAATCCTGCGCATAGTCGGCCATTCCGTTTTTTTTTGGAAAATTTTCCAGAGCCAGGGTGGTTACCCGAAATAATTCACCTGCGCCTTCGCAATCGGAACCGGTTATGATTGGAGAATGAATATATTTAAAGCCCCTGTCCCTAAAAAATTTATGGATGGCATATGAAAGCTCGGATCTTATCCTAAATATGGCGCCATATTTATTGGTTCTGGGTCTCAAATGGGCAATTGTTCTTAAAAACTCGTCGGTATGGCGTTTTTTTTGCAAAGGATATGAATCGGGGGCAAGACTGATAATCTCAACCCGATCCGCCTTAACCTCCCATTTTTGTCCGGCGCCCATCGATTCCACCAGGTCACCGGTGATAATTATCGCTGAACCTGTTGAAAGCCTGACGATTTCCGGGTAATTGTGTAAAGAGCTGTCGGCAAGGATCTGAATGTTTTTGAGGCATGATCCGTCGTTGACTTCTATAAAAGAAAAACCTTTTGAATCACGACGGGTTCGAACCCATCCTTTTATAAGAACATTATTTACGGAGAGTTCCGATGTTAATAGGTGCGCTATTTTGATACGTTTCATATAGAATATCCTTTTCAGACTTAGTCCGGAAGTTTTCATGAAATATTCGGGTTAGGGGTTAATCACTGAAAAATAACGACAAAACTTTATGTTGCGATGGATTACAGCAACAACTCGATAAGTTCTGGTGTATGAGATAATCATATTGACCCGAATCCATAATTTATTGAGATATTACGGATTACATATAAACCGGACGTTCATGATACTCGATTCCATTATAATTTTACGGTAATATTATAGAGTTGATTTCCTCGCTGTAAAACGATTACAAGGGATTTTTTTTGCCGGTATTTAATAATGGCTTCCTCAAAGTCTTTAATGTTTTTAATGGTTATGTCGTCTATTTGTCGTATAACGTCTCCGGGTCTTGCGCGAATTTTGGCCAGGTAAGATTGGCGATTAATATCTGAAATCAGGACGCCTTGTTTTGCCGTCGCTTTATATTTGTAACGGTTTTTCGTCGAAAGATTTTCAACAGAAATGCCCAGAAGGTTATAAGCGAGATCCAGGGCCAGTTCTTTCGGGAATACCGATGTTTTTACTGAAACCGTTTTGGTTTTACCGTTTCGCCAGATCGTTATATCGATTTTTTCTCCAGCTGAATGAGCGATCATTGATCTGTGGAAATCTTTTTCAGAAATTATGTCCCGGGTTTTAATCGAAAGAATGATGTCGCCTTCACGGATACCGGCTTTGCTGGCAGGGCCGGGCTTTTCAGCTTTTTTGACCAAAACACCCTTGATAGCCGATGCTTTTAGATACCGTGCAAGGTCTGCATCAATATCTTGTACGGTGATACCGATCCATGCCGGTATAACTTCCCCGTATCTTATAAGGTCGGAGACAATTCGTTTGGCGGTATTAATGGGTATGGCAAAGCCTATGCCCTGAGCTTTGGCATATATAGCGGTATTTATGCCGATAAGCTCTCCGTTTATGTTCAACAGCGGTCCTCCGCTATTACCCGGGTTGATCGAGGCATCGGTCTGTATAAAATCATGATAGACTATGTCTTCACTCCTTACACTCCTGTTTGTAGCGCTGATAACACCGGTGGTTACGGTATTCGAAAAACCGAAAGGGTTGCCGATGGCGATTACCGTTTCACCGATCATCAGATTGCTGGAATCGCCCATTGTAATGTCAGGCAAGGCTTTTGGGGAAGAAATACGCAGTACCGCCAGATCAGAGTCGGGATCCGCCCCCACAATCTGTGCCTTGAATTCTCTTCCGTCTTTAAGACCGACCGTAATGGTTTTGCTTTTAAAAATGACGTGTTGATTGGTTAGGATAAAACCACGTTTTCCGTCGATAATGACTCCGGAACCCAGGCTGGATCGTTTGTATCGGCGTTCAAATCCGGGGTCAAAAAAGTCATTAAAAAAATTTTCGAAAGAAGGATCCATACCGAATCCGGAAAAAGGATTAACCCGCTTGCGAACCTCGAACTCCGAACTTATGTTAACGACAACCGGACTGACTTTTTTAACGGCCATTACAACGGCGCTTTCCCGTGGGTTTTCGTCGGCAAGGTTGTCAGAGGGGTTAACAAAAAGCATAATAGAAAAAATAAGAACGGCAACCGCTGAAACTATAAGTTTATTATTGTTTTGTGTTTTTATCTTTGGCATTTTAGACATCTTTATAATATACTGTGCACCTCATTAAATGGCGTTTTTTTATCAATTGGATTATCACTTGTCCATTCCAATATTTAGAAAGGTCAAATTATAATCGTTAAAAGTATCGCTAAAAAAATACATATATCATGAGCATAACAACCATTCAAGATATCTTACCGCTGGTAGAGCAACCCAGCCGTTATTTAGGCTCGGAAATAAACACGATTAAAAAAGATCACAGCAATGTCAAACTATGTTTTGCTCTTGCTTTTCCGGACCTCTATGAAATAGGCACATCGCATTTTGGTCTTCAGATCCTTTATCATATCCTTAACCGCCACCGTGAGATAGCTGCTGAACGGGTTTTTGCTCCTGGGATCGATATGGAAATTCGGCTCAGGTCATCCGGCATTCCGATGATGTCCCTGGAATCTCATAAACCCCTTGACCGGTTTGATATCATCGGTTTCAGTCTGCTTTATGAACTTAACTATACAAATATACTTACCATGCTGGAGTTAGCACATATCCCCTTTTTTACAAGACAAAGAGACGATTCACACCCCTTTGTTATTGCAGGCGGTCCCTGCACCTGTAGTCCGGAGCCGGTTGCAGATTTTTTTGATGCTATTGTGGTGGGAGACGGGGAAAACGTGATCATGGAGATGTCCCGCGCCTGGCTTACATGGAAAGCGAGCGGCAAAAGCGATAAGAAATCTCTTTTGAGAAACTGGTCCCATATTGAAGGTGTCTATATTCCTTTGTTTTTTAAACCCAAATATAATGAAAATGGTTTTCAGTCCCTTGTACCCGAATTTTCAGACTATCATATGGTTAAAAGAGCAATTGTTGAAGATCTTGACCACGCGGCTTTTCCGGACGCACCCATAATCCCTTACGGTAAACCCGTGCATGATCGGCTTCGGATTGAAGTGTCACGGGGATGCACTAGAGGTTGCCGATTTTGTCAGGCCGGAATGATATATCGTCCCGTGCGCGAACGATCCTTAGAGACCCTGTTGTCCCTTTCCGATGCTTGTATTGCGTCAACCGGTTACGAGGATGTATCTCTTTTATCCTTAAGCACGGGGGATTATGAATGTATCTTTCCCCTCATGGAACGTCTGATGGATCGTTATAAGTCCCGCCGCATTGCGGTTTCATTACCTTCACTGCGTGTCGGAACATTAACACCGGAACTCATGCAGCTTGTCAAAAAGGTCAGAAAGACAGGCTTTACCATAGCACCGGAAGCCGGCAGCCAGCGGCTCCGGGATGTTATAAACAAAAATATTACACAAGAAGATATTGAAAATACAGTTAAAAATGCATTCAGCCTTGGCTGGCAGGTGATAAAACTCTATTTTATGATCGGCCTTCCCACCGAAACCCATGATGATTTGCAGGCGATGGTTGATCTTGTAAAAAAACTCCGTAAGATCAAAGGGCCTAACAGTCGAAAGGGTAAGCTCAATGTAAGTGTGGCAATATTTATTCCAAAACCCCACACCCCTTTTCAATGGGCGTCTCAGATTTCTTTAGCCGATTCAAAAAAGAAGATAAGATGGTTAAAAAAGAACCTTAAAATGCCCGGAGTTCAGTTTAAATGGCAAAGTCCCGAAGTCAGCATGCTTGAAGGACTGTGGGCTCGGGGTGACAGGAGCCTTAGCCGATTGCTGCTGAACGCATACAGAAAAGGGTGTAAATTTGACGGCTGGAGTGATAAGTTTAACTATCAATTTTGGCAAGAAGCTTTATGCGATGAGGGTGTGGATCTCAATTTCTATACAACACGTGTCAGGAATACGGAAGAACCGTTGCCATGGGATTATATTGATACAAAGGTTACAAAAGATTTTTTAAAAAACGAATTAAAAAAAGCCGGGAAAGGCGAGTGTACCGTTGATTGTCGCACAGGAGACTGTAACAACTGCGGTGTATGTGATTTTAAAATTATTGCGCCCAAGGTATTTGATAACTGTAGAGAAGGAGTCTCAAAAAATATTTTTGCAGAGGATATTAAAGAAACATTTTATAAAAAACTGAAAATATCCTTTTCCAAGAGGGGTCCGGCAAAGTATTTTGGGCATCTCGAACTGGTAAAAATTTTCTTGCGTGCCATCAGTCGCGCAGGAATACCCATTAAATTTTCAGAAGGTTTTCATCCTAAACCGAAAATTTCATTTGAAGATCCGCTTCCGGTGGGTTTGGAAAGCCTAAGCGAAAATTTTTATTTATTTTTGCGCGGAGATGTCAAACCAGAACGTATTGTAGACCCATTAAATAAACACCTTCCAACGGGTCTTAATGTTTTGGACTGTCAGGTTGTCCCGGCAACGGCGGGTTCCAAGGAGTTACCGTCAGCAACCTATCTTGTGACAAAAAAAGATGGTTTTTTTGATGAGAAAGACTTAAAATATTTTATAAATAAACGAGAGGTAATTGTTACGCGAACCGGACCCAAAGGGAAAACCAAAAAGATAGATTTAAAAGAGATGGTTTTACAAATAGAGTTGCCTGCTCCGAATAGACTGAAGATGACCCTCAGAACAGAACCGGGAAGAACTGTGCGACCGTTTGAGGTCATGGGAAAAATATTCTGTTTGCCTGTTGAAGAAATAAAACAGGCCGATATTGTCAAAATGTAATATTTTGGCATTTTGATGAAACGGGTCGTCGGCCTTGTTGCCATGAAGACAAATTGATACGTCAAACAAACCGCGTGTTGGGAAACGGTAGAATATAAAAAAGATGTATAAAAAGATAATCATAAATGAAGCAGAACATGAAACACGGGTCGCTCTTCTTGAAGATAGGAATATAGTGGAACTCTTTATTGAGCGCGGAGACGTTTCAGATATTGCCGGAAATATTTACAAAGGGAGGGTGCAGCGGGTTTTACCGGGTATGCAGGCCGCCTTTGTGGACGTCGGGCTAAAGCAGGCGGCGTTTATATATGTGCGTGATATAACCGGTGGAAGATATGTTGAAATTGAGAACCTCCTGACAGAAGGGAATGGGGAGGAAAATAATTCCATGAATAAGAATGAGGACGGCCCCTTTCCTTCCGTGATGAACCAGGAATATAATATAGAGGAATTGATTACAGAGGGTCAGGATATAATGGTTCAGGTCGCCAAAGCGCCTTTGGGTTCTAAGGGGGCTCGCGTAACAACGCATATATCTCTTCCCGGGCGTTTTATCGTGCTAATGCCGACATCTGATCATATAGGAATATCCCGTCGAATCGAGGATGAAAACGAACGGAATCGGTTAAAGGAAATCGTTGAATCTTCACGCAAAGACAATTTCGGCTATATTGTAAGAACTGCTGCGGAGGATGTCCAGAAAGAGAAAATCGCTTATGAAATGGGGTTTATGAAAAATTTGTGGGAAAACATACAAAAAAAATACCAGACCGCTCCGGCCCCGTCTCTTTTACATAAAGAAGTTGCAATAACCCTTCGAGCCGTAAGGGATTTGCTAATGCACGAAGCTGAAGAACTGGTCATCGATTCACGTTCCGGTTTTGAGTCTATTCTTTTGTTTCTTGATTCGTTTGCTCCCAGCCTGAAAGATTCGCTAGAGTTTTATGAGGGTCTGGAACCGATTTTTGATGCCTACAATTTAGAGGGTGACATCTCCCGTGCTTTAAAAAAGAAGGTTTGGTTGAAATCCGGCGGTTACATCGTAATAGAACATACCGAGGCGCTTATCGCAATCGACGTAAATACCGGACGCTTTGTCGGCAAGTACAACCTGGAAGAAACAATTTTAAAGACCAATCTAGAAGCCGTGAAGGAGATCGCCTATCAAATCCGTCTTCGGGATATTGGCGGTATTATAATTATCGATTTTATCGATATGGAAAAAAAGGTTAATCAGGAGAAAGTGTTCAATGCACTAAAAGAGGCCCTTATGAAGGATAGGAGTAAAACCCATATCCTTCCCATATCCGAGATGGGCCTGATACAGATGACCCGGAAGCGGATCAGGAAACCCCTTACCCGGATTTTATGTGAGCCGTGCTTTTATTGCGACGGTGAAGGGTATCTCATATCAAGGCAGACAATATGTTATAATATATACAGGGAGATACTTCGTGAATCACGAGACATGATGGGCGTCAAGGTGAGTTTGAGAGTAAATCCCGAAATTGCCGAACTGCTTCATGGCGAGGAAAACCATCTTATCTTATCACTGGAAAGAATGATTGGAAAACAGATTGTAATATATCCCGATTCACAGCTTCATATGGAAGAATTTGATGTTTTAGAAATTTTAAAAGAGTAATAGGGGTTGAATAATTTCATATTTTCCAAAATCCACCGCCTAATTTTACGAATTCCTTTATTAATAAGGTTCTATGGC
>CAZDAB010000050.1:0-11774 GCA_964502855.1 uncultured Desulfobacteraceae bacterium
CAAAAATACAAGAGATAATTTTTATCAAAACCTTAATTCAACGGCATTGAGATTAAGGTTATAGATCGAGTTTTTCAATCACATAGTCAGGGAATGTTTTTTGGAGCTTTTTGTCAAAACTGAAAATTTTTCTTGCACGATGATTTATGGCTTGCATAACGATGACCAGGTCTGCAAAGTCTCCGCCCTTCCTGAAGTGACGGATGGCGTTCCCCATGACTTGAGGCTCTGAAAAAATAAATATTGATGTATGCATCAGAGTTTCCAGGAACCGGTAGATATCTTTCCGGGTGCAGTCATAAACGGATTCAAGTACCCATGCCGTCTCGATGAGAACCTCGGTTAAAATGATTATCTGTTGTCCTTTTTTTTCGACAGACTCGATGAGTTTTTTCACCGTAACTGCTTGTTTCTCATTGTCTTCAATAAGCATTCTTACAAGGGCATTCGTATCCAGCGCAATCAATTCATTCCCCTTTCGGCTCTTTTTTTCCGGATTGCGGCTTCCATTTCTTCAACGGAAACGGGCTGCTTGGGTTTTCGGTGTTTTAGCATACCGAACAGGTCGGAGACCGGGGCCTGTTTGCTGGTGATCATCACTTTCCCTTCTTCAAGAGGAATAAAGACAATTTTGTCAAATGTCCCCAGCTTAAGGAATTCTCTTATTTTTTTGGGAATGGTCACCTGACCTTTTGAAGAAATTGTACCTGTAATCATAGTCACCCCCTACATAATTGAAAAAAACATTAAAAATTCTTTACCATATGGTAAGGATAACATTCTGCATTATTTTGTCAATCCAAAAAAATACGTTGCTCTGTTTTCTAAGAAAAATTTGACGGGACGATTAACATTCGTTTGAAAAAAGACTGCCGCAAATAATGGGGACGTTGATATAGAACGTGTATAAAATCTGATTCGTTGTGGAGGTGATAGGTGATGGAGATTTGGGGTAAGAGGAAAGAAATGCCTAAAATGTCTAAAGCTCAGGGTGAAAGCTCAACGTGAGAAGGTGGAAAGGTGTGGGTAGGGGGAACGTCTCGGAAATTCTACAATTAGTTGAAATTAAAGATCTTTTAATAGCTTCTGGTTTATGCCGCTTCCATGGAATGATGGAATACTGGAATGTTGGGATTGGGGGTGGAAATAAACCATTTTAATTTTAAAAAACTCCTCCAAACCCATTATTCTATTTGTGACCTGCCCGCTTGTACCCTAAACCGCCTCGCCTGCCCGCTCGTGGCTCTTAGTGGCAGGCGGGCCCGTCCGCCATCAGCTGCGCCTCAGGCGAATGCCGGGCGGGCTCAGCTGGCGGGCGAGCTTGCAATGGCAGGCGGGGCGAAGCGAACTAACTTGAAATGGAAGTAGCATTGTCGGCCTTGAATTTCCCGGAGGGAGCCGCCTGCTTCGAAATTGACGCCACAAGCCCTGTTACCGGGTTTGAACTGTTCGGCACCCACGATGGAAAACAACTCGGCGGATATACGTGTGTTGGCATTAGCGGCACAGATGGTGTATTTGCCAAAATTGAAAGAGATGGCTGGACAGGGATTGCCTTTGTGAATATCGAGAACTCTCCGGTTACTGTTACAATGACTGCTTACGATGACAATGGTAACGTAATCGCCACCGAGACTCTCAATTTAAGTGCCCATGCAAAAATAGTGGATGCAGCGTAAAATCTGTTTTCCGAAGATATTGGCGCCGCCGCCTATATAAGCTACTCATCAAACGGAGAGGTTGTCGGATTTCAACTTAATGGTTCATATGATGATATGATGCTGGATGCGTTGCCCGGCATGTAGTGAACTATTTTGACAAAAATTGGTCGAATGGGCATGCATACAATAAACTTAATGGAGGGATGGGGGGCAGGTCTTCATTTTTGACAGACAACAAGCAAGTTTGGAGACAGGGGACATAAGGCTCCCTGTCTTATTTTGTGCTCAGTGGTGTGGAAAAAGAGACGGGGGAAAAGGCATTACTCCTCGCAGTGTTTCGGCTCGATGTCAAGAATTAGGGTAATTGACCTTTTTATCTGGGCGATCTCATCGTTTGAAATCTCCCCGATCTTTTCAGCGAACCTGTTGTGGCTAACGGCCCTAATCTGAAAACAGTCAACCACTGACTTTTTCTTAAGGTCACTCTTTGTGTTGGGTTCCAAAGAAACAAAAAACGGGTTTTTCTCCCAATATGAACTCCATGCGGTTACAGGGACAACAATGGCAAGTTTAAGATGCTTGTCATGACCGCCGTTCAAGACGACGACTGGCCGTCTCTTTTTGATTTCATCGCCAATAGTTGGATCAAGATTTACACAATAGATTTCACCTGCTTTCAAAATCTTCTCCTTCTATGGACTCAAAAAGGTTTTTATATTGCGCTTTCCCAATCATTTCCATGGCCGCAATTCTTTTTTGTTCCCGAAGTCTTTTGCGATCTTGATTCACCTTGGCATTGATGGCTTCTCGCATATACTCGCTTAGGCTTTTGTAGCGCAAATCCTTGTAGACCTTCTTGACGAATTCATAGTCTTTTGGATTAACCTGGATTTTGGTTTGAATCAGCATATTACCCCTCCCATATTTTCTTTATCTTTATGGTGCCACAAATATGGCCCTATTGTCAAGATATAAAATGGGTCTATTTTTAGGGGAATATAAAAAGGGGCAGACAAGAGATGGTATCTGTGAAAATGGGGTCATCCATTAAAAGCAATCCCCCTGGAGAGCAGGGGACGTTCGCGCACGGTGTGCATAACTTTATGCTGAATACTGGATAGATCAATTGAAGGTTGAAGATTGGACAGATCAAATTACGATTGTGGAGGAGGGGACGATGGAAGAGATTTACCCATTTCGTCCCAAGAAAATATATGCGAAGGATTTTTCAGACATCTGACAAAACATTCCTGACGGGTATTAAAAAATTAGTAAGCGCTGCTTCTATGAGAAGCTGTCACCATAGAAATGACCTTTTCCTTTTAAAAATAACAATAACAGAAAGTCAAAATTACAACGATAAAATAGGAGGTAATAGCGAGCTATTTCGATTTTGCGAATGAAGATCGGCCCAAAATGGCCTAAAGCTGAGATGCCAAAATGGTTATTTTTTACGTCAGCTTTCAGGATATTGACTGTATGCAATTAATTTGTCATATTTATAAAACATCGATAGATATTTTTATGAGATACTTTAGAATCATACTTTTTATGGAATTATTGGCAATGTTTTGCTTATTGCCAAATTTTTGTAATGCTCTTGAGCCTGAAGAAATTCTTGTTATTGCCAATGGAAGCTCTTGTGAAAGCATCGATATTGCTAAATATTACATGAGGATAAGGAATGTTCCCGCCGACAATCTGGTCGTAGTTTGGGTGAATGATGATGAAACATGCAGCCGGCTCCAGTATGAAAAAGAGATAGCAACACCGGTAAGAATATACCTTGAACAGAATGATTCCAGATCTCATATACGCTGTTTGGTACTGATATATGGGATTCCTCTAAAAGTGGCCCCATCTGAAATGACTATTAAAGAAAAAGTTGAGATAAATTGGCTTGAGAAAAGAAAGCATGAGCTTGAAAATCAACTAAACAATACGAATGGGGAAAAAAGAGAACCTCAGGAAAGCATAAAAAAAGAGTTGGATAGTATAAAAAAGAAGATTGTAAGATTGCGAAAAGATGATAAATGGGCTTCACTTGATTCTGAAATTGCGCTTGTTCTCGAAAAGAATTACCCTTTATCTGGATGGATTGTAAATCCATATTTTTTGGGATTTAAGGGCAGGACCTTTTCCATTAAGAAAGAAAATGTTTTGATGGTAAGCCGGCTCGATGGCCCTAATATTAAAATCGTAAAACGAATTATTGACGATAGCCTGAAGACCGAAGAAAAAGGATTGTCAGGTATTGCCTATTTTGATTCAAAATGGCCTGATCCGCGCGATAAGAAACTTTCAGGTTATGCTTTATATGACAGGTCGATACACCTTGCCGCGGGTCTTGTAAAAAAGAGTAATCGTATGCCGGTAGTTCTGGATGACAAACAAGAGCTGTTTAAGCCGGGTGCATGCCCTGATGCAGCCCTTTACTGCGGGTGGTACAGTCTGGCCAATTATGTGGACGCGTTTATATGGAAATCCGGATCAATTGGTTATCATATTGCAAGCAGTGAATGTTCAACTTTAAAGCGGAAAAACAGTAAGGTTTGGTGCAAGGTCATGCTTGAAAAGGGGATTGCTGCAACAATTGGGCCGGTATCAGAACCGTATGTTAATTCATTTCCCTTGCCGGAGATGTTCTTTGGATTTTTAGTGGATGGAAACTTGACACTTGCAGAATGTTATATAATAAGCACCCCCTATCTTTCCTGGAAAATGGTCTTGGTGGGCGATCCTCTTTACCGGCCGTTTAAAAGTGCCAAATAGTTACGGCCTCCTATTTTAGGCCATGATCGGTATTTACTTGCGGTATGTCATGTTCGTCAATTTTTGCATGGATAGTGCCTGTCAGTTTCCTAAAAGAAACGCTCGAATTGGGAAAGAGTTGTATGCTCACCGCCTTTCAAATCTTATTTTTCTGTAACAGATCAACATAGTAAAACTCATCAGAAGCAGCATCAGCAGCGTAAGTGCTACGCCCAGGTGTAGTAACATCCAGCTAAGACCTATCAGAGGCATAAGACTCCAGCGAACCATCATTCGCAGGATGTCGTGATTGGCAATAAAGTCAGCAACAGGTGGTGAGTACCGATAATAGGCGCTTACAAAGGCTCGACCGATTTTATAGGGCATAAGATAGAGGTCGCGAAACCGACGTAAGAGCTGTACATGTTTTTCGAATTTAGAGCCATAAGCCGCAGTAGCAATAAAACATCCTCCTCCGCCACCGTCACCCGATCCACTAGATACAGTAGTTGTGCTTGCCTCAGTTGCCTCAGAAGCAATTCCTCCCGGGTCCGCTATGATTCCATTCGCCAGGCCGTCACTGTCACCATAGCCGCCATCCTTTAGTTCCACAGTGACAGATTGTCCGTCATCATTTAAGGTGGTGTGTTCTGAATAGTCATACCAGCCGTCGATTGTGTCGTATTTAAAAAAAGTGTCAGTGCCAAAAATTTCTCCTGAAAAATAGATTTTTACCGTGACAGTGGCACCCGGCGGGTTTACGAGCAGCCGATAGGAAACCAGACCAAAGATAAAATCGTCCGGCCTGTTGGCAGTATCGGGAATCGTATCGGGATCAATCATTTCCAGGGCTTGGATTTGGCTGATGGCATCCGAAGTTTTTTCGACTCCGATATCGACCGACCCGTCAACTGCCTGAATGCACTTAATGATCTCAGGCTGATCGTTGTCTGGAGTACCATCGAGATTTAAATCAACGGTTTCATCCACCTCGTTAGCATCAGGAATGCCGTTTGAGTTAAGATCCTCAACAAAGTAAGTGCTCGTGAACTCAACAGGGTTAGACCAGCCTGATGCTGAATTATAGAAGTCATAGAATCGGACGCGCACATAATATGTCCAGTTTGATTTCAAAACCATATGGGGCACTGGAAATGTTGTCAGATAGTTGTCGCTGGTAATATCGACAACAAGGGTGGAGAAATCGCTTTGCTCGCTGATTTGCCATTGGCTTTTGCTGTGAGCATCGTTGTCCGAGTCTGAAAATGGCTCTGTAATGATATTTAAAGGCGTTTCGACATCGTATTGACCATCTTCAGGATAAACGATGCTTGGTGTATCTGGAGGCAGATTCGATGTACTGACATCGATGATGGTCGCTCTCTTTGTCGTTGTCCTTGTCACTCCCTCATAAGTGTAACTGGCTTGAATGGTCACCGTCACATCATCTGGAACTTCCGAGGTCGTGAGCACGCCACTGCTATTGATAGTGGCATACGATGAATTCTCGAACCAGTTCGCGCTGCCCGTTACCGTCTGGGTGCTCCCATCGCTAAAGAATGCCGTGGCCGTGTAACCGGCACTGCTGTTCTCGTTTACTGATTTGTCACCGCTGATGGACAGACTGCCGAGGGTGACCGTTACCGGGGCAGGAGCAGGAGCAGGAGCAGGAGCAGTAAAATTTATAATTGTCACCACCTTGTTTGCCGTCTTTGTCACCTCATTGTAAGTGCAACTGGCCTGGATGGTCACCGTCACATCGCCTGGAACTTCCGAGGTCGTGAGCACGCCATTGCTGTCGATGCTGGCATACGACGAATCTTCGCTCCAGCTTGCGCTGCCTGATACCGTCTGGGTGCTCCCATCGCTGAAGAAGGCTGTGGTCGCGTAATTGGCATGACTGTTCTCATTCACAACATCGTCACCGCTAATGGAAAGACTGCTGAGAGTTATTGGTGTATTTGGAGGCAGATTCGATTCAGAGATATCGATGATCGTCGCTACCTTTGTCGCTGTCTTTGTCATTCCCTCATAAGTGTAACTGGCTTGAATGGTAATTGTCACATCGCTTTCTACTTCCGAGGCTGTGATTACGCCATTGCTATTGATAGTGGCATACGACGAATCTTCGCTCCAGTTCGCGCTGCCCGTTACCGTCTGGGTGCTCCCATCACTGAATGTGGCCGTGGCCGTGTAAGCGGAACTGCTGTTCTCGTTTACAAAATCGTCACCGCTGATGGACAGACTGCTGAGAGTTAGGGAAGATGGGGGTTTATAAAATACTTCATTTGAATAGCCACTTTCATTGCCGTCTGTGTCGTAGGCAGCTAGCACAAAATAGGTGGTTTCAGTGTCACTTAATCCGTGGATTGTGTATTCAGGGTCTTCGGGAGTGTCCAAATCAGATTCGGGCACTTGGATCGGTGAGTTGCCTTCAACAGCGCCTGTGCCGCTATATGGGGGACCGGAAGAGCCCGTCTTATAATAGACGTGGTACCCGGCGAGATCAGACTCAGTGTTTGCATCCCAGGCGATAGTAACATCAGCTGAATATAGTGAAGGCGGGGAAAATAGGGTTAATAAACAAAGACTGCACACGAAAATATAATATATTTTAGTGGGTAAAATTCTTTTCATTAAAAAAAGTTTTAAATTTTGATATCTCATAAAAAGTCAAAGCTTGGAACTTTAACTACATTATGTTGTATGTTAAGTAATAATTAAACACAATATATTACGGTCGAAACTTTTTCAACTGATTTTTTACGAAATCATCAATTTTAGACAAAATAAACAGGATTAATTATCACCGCCTGCTTGTACCACTTCTGCGAGGCTTGACTTTAGACGCTCCACCACCATTTTTTGATTTATCGCATAAGGAAAGAACGCAGAGATAAAATCTAATTATTTATTCACTAACTGGTGGGTCCAATTTTAGTGAACACATATGCAAATAATGTGCCGTAATATAACATCTCGAGAATTCTAAAACTTGCCGGAATTGAAAGTTTTTTAGAAGAAAAAATCAGTCTATAGAAAAAGAAAACACGGAATTGAAAAAGCTATATAAAAATGATGTTGAATTGTTTTGTTTATATTCGTAATATATTAGGATTAGATAAAATGAGACGTTTTTCAAAGAGCTCATCTCGGAAACTATGGGTATGGCGAAAATTAGATGTCCAGAGAAAAAGAATCTTATTAATTTTATTAAACATTTTACGTGGTCTAAATAACCTGAATGAAATTTCCTCCGGTTGATAACTATTGTTTTCCAGCTACTTTAGTTTCTTTTTCTTGGTGTTTTTTTTGTCTGATGCATGAGATTCCCTTCAGTTAATAATAATTATTTTCCAGCTACTTAATTCTTTTTTCTATAGAGTTCCTTTTATCAACTGAATGAAAATTCCTTCATATAATCGCTTTTTGACGATTTTTCAAGAAAAAAAATCAATTTAAATTTCCCATAACCTTTTCCTAAGTTGAGCGATTTTGATTATAATTGTCCGGATATGCAAAAGTTGAATTGTGAATTGGGCGCTTAGCGCTTTAACATCGACAAAAAATTGCCGTTGTTGACAAAAAAATGTCGATGTTCGATTTTGGCACATACGACACTGGTACGCTCTGAGCGAGGACTCAACGGTATACAATTGATTAGGGCCGCCAAATACTTTACTCAAGTTTCGCATCCCTAAAAAGCGTTAGGAGAATAATTTTTTAACTTAGGCTAAATTTTAGGGTGACATCTACCGATAGATATGTTACTGAGGTAAAAAAATGAAAGGAAACCAATGATGCCAGCTTCCATTTTCAGGATTTTCAATGCATGTCGAGCGATCAGCGCTGCCGCGGCAGCTGCCGGGCAGCCTGTTGTCCTGAAGGGGAGGGGATAGACGGATTCCTCAAAAATTAAATCAGGGCTGCGGGCATGAAAGCTTCAGCCCTTTTAAAATTTAGGGCACAAATTTTTTGTTGCCCTTTTTATTTGCGTTCCGTTACTATCACAAATTTTTTTTAAGGAGGATTATATACCATGCGAACCGGTCTTGTCCATATCGGAGCAAGTGAACTGACGTACGAAATTCGCAATATCATAAGCATGGCCGACAAGCTTCAGGAACTGGGAGTGCCGGTCTACCTGGAAAATATTGGCGATCCTGTTGCCAAAGGTGAAAAAATTCCTGTTTGGATGAAGGAAATCGTTGCCGAACTGGTCAGGGAGGACGACTGCTACGGCTACTGCCCGACCCAGGGGCTTCTGGAAACCCGAGAGTTTCTGGTGTCCCTGAACAACAACAACGGCCACTGCCGCATCACACCTGATGATATCATCTTTTTTAACGGCCTTGGGGATGCCATTACCAAAACCTACGGGTTTTTACGTCGCACCGCCCGTATAATTACGCCGTCACCCACCTATACGACCCACTCTTCTTCGGAGGCGGCCCATGCGGGTTTACCTCCGGTTTGCTATCCCCTGGATCCCTGTAATCACTGGTTTCCGGATATAGAGGAACTGCGCAGGCGCGTAAAATATAACCCTGCGGTGGGCGGCATTTTGTTGATTAACCCCGACAACCCCACGGGTATGGTGTATTCCGTATCCATGCTCAAGGAGATTGTTGAGATCGCAAAGGAATTCGACCTCTTTATCATCGCCGACGAAGTTTATCAAAACCTGGTATTTAACGGCCAAAAAACCGAGTCTCTCGGCGCGGTCATTGGTGATGTGCCCGGAATTTCGATGAAAGGGATTTCAAAGGAGTTCCCTTGGCCCGGATCCCGCTGCGGCTGGATTGAGGTTTACAATGTCAATAAGGACCCGGAGTTTAAATCCTACATCAAGAGTATTCTCAACGCCAAGATGGTGGAAGTCTGCTCCACCACACTGCCTCAAAAGGCTCTACCCCTCATTTTACGGCACCCCCGGTATCCCGCGTATCTGGAACAGCGTCGACAGCGATATGAGCGCTTCTCACAAATTGCTTATGAACGCCTCAGCAATATCCCGGGGGTAGTCGTCAACCCTACCAATGGTGCGTTTTATATGAGTGTGGTCTTTGAAAACGGTGTGCTGAACCAGCGGCAGACCCTTCCCATTTCCAACGGAGCCGTGGGGGAACTGGTTGAAAAACTTATCGCCGATCCGAATATTAAACCGGACAAACGATTTGTCTATTATCTTTTGGCCGCCACCGGAATTTGTGTGGTTCCTTTGACGTCTTTTAATACCCATATGCAGGGCTTTCGCCTTACACTTCTCGAGACGGATGAAAAAATGTTCTGCAAGATGCTTGACGGACTAAAACAAGGGATTGAGCAATATATTGCCTAACCCGAATATTTCATGAAAATTTTTGAGAAGTCTTTTTCATTGCCACTAAGCCACCAGACACGAAGATGAATTCAAATAAAATTGTTTTCCTTAGTGTCTTTGTGCCTTTGTGGCAATTTTTTCCGGTTTATCCGGGTTAGGTTTTATGGGGGAGCAATCCACCCACCGCCCAGAACCTCGTCACCCCGATAAAATACGGCGCATTGGCCGGGGGTTATGGCGGATTGCGGTTTTTCAAACCGAACCCTTGCGGTTTTCTCGTTAACCGGAAATAGTTTGGATGCTGCTGCGTTGTGACGATACCGGACACGGGTGTGGACGTTAATCGGGGAGGTTGGTTTTTGATTAATCCAGTTGATGTTGTTCACCCTGCATTCAAAAGAAAGCAGATCTTTTTTAAAGCCAACCGTCAGAAGGTTTTTTTCGGGATCCATACTAACAACGTAATAGGGTTCGGAGCAAGGGCGGTTGATCCCCCGCCGCTGCCCAATGGTAAAAAGATGCAGCCCCCCATGATGGCCCAACGGGTTACCATTGACATCCACGATCCGGCCGGGCTTTGCTTCAAATCCCTTTTGAAGCGCAAGAAATTCCCCGTAGTTTTTATTCCTGATAAAGCACACATCCTGGCTTTCTATCTTTCTAACGGGCTCAAGACCCTTTTTGTGCGCAAGTTTAACAACTTGAAATTTTGTCATTTTTGCAAGAGGAAATAAGGTGCATGCCAACTGTTTTTGGCTCATGAGGGCTAAAAAATAAGACTGTTCCTTTTCAGGATCCACGCCTTTTAAGAGATGAAATCTCCCCTCATTGTCTCTGCTTATTTCGGCATAATGACCCGTGGCAAGCATGGATGCGCCCAGTTTGTAAGCAAAATCGAAAACAGTCCCGAATTTAATTGTGGAATTGCATACCATGCATGGATTGGGGGTTTGACCGGCCTGGTAGGTTCGTGTAAAATAATCGACCACCTTATTTTTAAAATCAATACTGCAGTCTAATGGTTTGACTTCGATTCCCAGCCGGTCCGAAAGGTGAGAAATTGTATGACACGCATCCTTTTTATCACCGTCATGGGTTTCGGTTTCATATCCGGTAATAAAGTGAATTCCGATGAGGTGATGCCCTTGTTCCTTTAACAGATATGCTGCTACAAGTGAATCTATACCGCCGCTTAGGGCAATGGCTGTTAATTGTTTCACCTAAAAACTGCACACAAATTTTAAAAGGTTTAAATAAATATAATTATATTATACTGTTAGCATATAGAGTTTATGTTTTGTGGTACATCATATCGCTGAGTATGAAAATAAAAGCAATTTTTAAAATTTTTGCCCTTCGGGATTGCCCCTTTGACCGCATTTTCTGTGTTGCAGGGCGTTTGCAGTAGTTTACTACGGCTGCACACCCTGCGCCTTGAAAATGCGGCCAAATCGAAAATTGCAGATTTTAGGTTTCATTCAAAAAAAAGCTTTATTTGTTGGGCGAATTTCCATGGCCCGGGTTGGGCAGGCAGGCACACAGAGTTCGCATACGCTGCATTTTTTTTGATCGAATTCGACTATCATTTCAGGCCGTTGAATGTAAAGCGCTTTGGTTGGACAAACAGCGGTACAGGCACCGCAGTGCGTGCATTTTTTTTTTATTCGCTTTATTTCCTGAGAGGCATTTTCAACCTGAACGCCCTGATTTTTGAGATATTGTACGCCGTCCTTGAAATTTTTCTTGGTTCCGGTTAATTCCAGAACCATAACACCCTCTTTCCTGGGGAGTACGGCGGCATTGAGGATATTGAAAGTAAGGTCAAAATCTTTCACAAGATAACAGACAATCGGCTTTTCCACCTCGGTTGCGGGAAAACGAAGAATCAGTATTTTTGAATACACGGCAGTCCTCCGAACTTACTTTATTTATATTAAAAAAATATTAATTTAAATATAAATACCTGACATGTCAACTGCAACATGAAATTCGATCAGGGTAAACGCATTTGAATTCCAATACAAGGAGAACGATCCACG
>CAZDAB010000051.1:0-11761 GCA_964502855.1 uncultured Desulfobacteraceae bacterium
AGCCAGTATGGATAGATAAGCAATATTTTCATTTTTCGCTTTTTCTGTTTAGTTACTTGTTCGATGGGTCGGGGAGTTTTTCTTTTAGAGCCCCAAATTAAGCGGAATGAATGATCCGCAACGAAATCGTACACTGTTTGAATGCACTAGGGATCGTTTCGAAAAAACAGCGCTTTTATGAAGTCGTAATGAAAAGATAAAAAATGTTATCTGCCTAACCGATTTATTTAAATATTGATACACTGTTTTTTCGTTACGAGCTCTTATGCATGAGTTTGTACGGTGTCGTTGCGGATTATTCATGGAGCGGTTCAATTAAAAAAACTCCTCGACCCCCCACTTATTTATAAATTTTGTGCTTTTTGCGGCAATTTTTTCCGACTTGTCCGGTGTTAGGGGGTATGGTTATCAATTAATAGCTTGAATCTTTATCATAGTTTGATAATAATTTAAAGATAACATATAAAAAGGAGGAGAATGCCTTATGTTTTTATCCCTTATCCAAAAACGTAGAAGCATCCGTAAATACTTAGAAACCACCGTAGAGACCGAAAAAATTGATCAGCTCATTGAAGCAGCGCTGCGCTCCCCTTCATCGAGAGGGTTTAACCCCTGGGAGTTTATCGTTGTTACGGATAAAGATTTACTCGAAAAACTTTCAAAGGCAAAGCCCCACGGTGCATCATTTTTAAAAAATGCTCCTTTAGGAATCGTTGTCTGTGCAGATCCTGAAAAATGCGATGTGTGGGTTGAGGATGCTTCCATTGCTTCTATCTTTATCCACCTGACGGCAGAGTCGATGGGACTCGGAAGCTGCTGGATCCAGATTAGAAAAAGAATGCATGATCAGACGAAAACCTCACATGCGTATATCCGCGATCTTTTAAATATTCCGGAAAATTTAAATGTAGAATCGATTGTCGCCATCGGATACCCCGATGAAAAAAAACCACCTCATCGCAAAGAAGAACTGCAATATAAAAAAGTTCATTATGGTTTGTACGGCAATTACGATCCAAGGGTAACATCTCAATAAATCATGGAGCCGGCTCAATATGATCATTTAATACACCAGAGTTTATTAAGAAGTTAAATCGAAGTGAACTAACCTCTTGACTTAAAAGGAACCTTTAATTATTACATTCAATATAGTGAAAAACTTGGCGGACTGAATATAAATAACCAATACCTAAACTGAGCGTTTCAAATTTTAAAAGGCAATCAAATATCTATTATTTTAAACGAATTTTCTTGATATATCTTTTTAAAATTTGAAACCCGTCGGGATTGCCGATCTCACCGCATCTACTGCGTTAGATGCCGTCCCGCATAGCTGACTATAGCGGAACGACATCTTCCTTGCATATGCAGCAACCTCGACAATCGCTCAATTTAGGCAATAGTAATTTGAACAGAGAAAATGATGAAAAACAGAACGGTTAAGGTGGGGCGGAATGATGCTTGCCCTTGCGGAAGCGGGCTGAAATATAAAAAATGCTGCCTCGGCAGATCAACGTCGGAGCCTGAAAACCTCAAGGCCTCCTATGCTAAAAAATATAGAATTCGACTCAAGCAGGCGGCAGATATCGAAGGCATCAGGGAAGCCGGGCGTCTTGTCCTGGACACGCTGGACCTGGTAGAGTCTGAAATAAGACCTGGAATTACGACCGATGAGATTAACACCCTTGTACATGAATACACTATTAAACATGGAGCCATCCCTGCACCTTTGAACTATCGGGGGTTTCCAAAAAGCGTTTGTGTTTCCGTAAATGAAGTGATCTGTCACGGCATCCCCGGTGAACGGGTTTTGAAGGACGGGGATATTGTCAATGTCGATATAACGTCCATTTTGAATAAATATTATGCCGACGCAAGTAAAACCTTTTTCGTGGGCACACCCGGATCCAAAGCTCGAAAGATCGTCCGTGTGGCTAAAAAATGCCTCGGCCTGGGTATGTCCATGGTTAAGCCCGGAAACACCATCGGCGATATCGGATGGGCTATTCAAAAACATGCCGAAAGCCAGGGATGCTCGGTGGTCAGGGAATTTGTGGGGCATGGGGTAGGCTTTGATTTCCATGAACCTCCTCAGATTCCCCATTTCGGCCGCAAGGGAGAAGGAATCCGTCTGATTCCGGGCATGGTCTTTACCATTGAACCGATGATCAACCTGGGGGAAAAAGAGCTTGTCATTCTGAGAGATAAATGGACTGCCGTCACCAAAGACTATTCGCTTTCCGCACAGTTTGAACAAACAATTCTTGTTACCGATCATGGCTATGAAAGCCTGACGCCTTATGATTAATACCTGAATTTTGCACGAGTCGGAGGCTTTCATATGCAAGGCATTTAAGGGCGAAGTCATAGTGAACTATTACGAGCCCTTAATAACGCAGCAGATGGAAGCCTCCGGCTCGCCCTTTGGGTGAAAATTAATGAATAAAAAAAAAAATCATCATCCCATATACCATTTGGGTATTACGTATCATTACATGATGTTGTATAAACCCGGTTTAAATAATAAACAACCTAAAGATTCTCATTAATTTTCATGCAAGATTTAGGTAATAGGCCGTTTCGTATAAAGGCCGTACTTTTCGATTTTGACGGCACCCTGACTAAGCCCGGTGCTTTAGATTTTTCCCTTTTAAAAGATACCATCGGCTGCCCCTCTGGCATCTCGGTTCTTGAGTTCATAGAGAGCCTGTCGACTTCCCTTGAGAAGGAAGAAACCATATCTTTACTGGAACGTTTCGAAACCAAAGCTGCAGCTCATTCGGAACCCAACGACGGGGCCGAGTATTTGATCCATTATCTGCGTTCAATAGGACTCGGTATCGGAATAATTACCCGTAACCGTCTTTCAAGCATAGAACGGGCGTTGCAAAATTTTGGAAATATCACTATTTCCTATTTTGATGTAATTATTTCCAGAAATACGCCCGTCAAACCCAAACCCAGTGGTGATGGAATACGGATGGCAGCGCAAAAACTAAACCTTGACGTAAAAGAGGTTCTTATGGTGGGTGATTATATTTTTGATATTCAGGCAGGAAAAAGCGCAGGATGTATTACCTCTTTTCTGGATTATGGGACGGTATCCGGAAATTTTAAAATTGAAAGTGACTTTACCATATCCCATCTAGAGGAAATCAAGAAAATCGTTGGCCTGAGGCCACCGTTCGGAGCGGATAACCCATCACCTCCTTTTGGATAGATCTTCCTGTGATATCAAAAATCGTATCGGCTTTTTTTGGCACCTTATCCTACCCACCCGGAGCAGTCTGGGGCGGCCGTCAACATTCAAGACCTTTTAGCTTTCTTATTTCTTCCCGCGCTTCCTCCCTGCTGTTAGCGAAAATTAACAAGTCTTGACCCACGACGTAATATCTATCCCGGATTTCCAGAATTCTCAGTCCGCCGGAAGTATCGATTTCTTCACCACTTGCTAATGTTACAATTGTCATTATTTCGGCACTCGGATTAAAGGACGCACCATTTTTCCTAATATTTACAAGCCAGTTCATACCCCGCTCGCACAGCGGTAAAAGTGTCCTGTACCTTGTGTGCGTCACCGATGATTTCTATATTTGCAATTGCCTTTTTAATTTCATCATCCGGTTCCGGAGCGGAAAGCATTCCGGAAGCCAGTATAACACTCTGGAAAGGTTCCAGAGACAGCCTTTCCCCATCCTTTTCCATTACAACGCTGTCAGCTTTAAACTCTTTAACCGCTGTTTGGGGCATCACGGTCACCTTTTCCAATTGCTCGATTCTCATCAAGGCCAATTTCTTGGTAATTCCCTCCATGGCACCGCCGAGTTGATCAATAATCTCTACGGCCACGACATCATACCCCTCTTTCCCCAATTTTTCAGTAATCTCAAGCCCGACCTGGCCTACTCCGATGACCAGTATCCTTGGCCCTTTTAACTTCTTTTCTTCCCGATAATAATCTATGCATGTCAAGACATGCTGATTATCAAGCCCTTTGATCTTCGGGATATTCTGAACCGCTCCGACAGCCCACACTAAAAGATCGGGCTGGATTTCTTTTATCAGGGCTGCATCTACCGATCTGTTTATAAGGATAGAAGTCTCGCTGGATTTCACAGAGCGTTTAATCGAGTCAAACCCGTCTTTCATTTTTTCCTTTCCCGGGGCCTGCCATGCCAGGGCGAATTGTCCGCCCAAATGACCCGTTTTTTCGGCTAAGGTAATCTTATGACCCCGCCTGCTCATGTAAAGGGCTGCACTCATTCCGGCAGGGCCTCCTCCCGCAATAAGGACCTCCATGGGATTGGATGTGGGAACAAGCTCCGGCAGACCGATCTCCGGGTTTAGATTGCAGCCCAAAGGCTCTCCGCTTTTCATTCGATGAAGGCATCCCTGAAGGCAATAGCCGCAATATATGATCTCCTCATCCCTACCGTTTTGCCATTTCTCTATTAAATCCGGATCTGCGATAAGGGGCCTGCCCAGGGCCACAAGGTCGCAAAGGCCCTGATCCAGAAATTTGATTAATTTTTCTTTTCTGCCCATTCTGCCGGCCACAATCATGGGAAGTGCGGTATGCTCACGCACCCAGGCCAGGGCATCTATCTGAGGCTTATCCGGAAGGCTGGTATGGTGAAAATACCATGGGGGACTGAAGCAGGCATTTCCCATACCCACGTGTAGGGCGTTGATTCCGCTTTCTTCCGCCAATTTCAGTAAAGGCAGAAGGTCTTCCTGGCTGATGCCGAACTCCGGTGACATCTCACTACCGGAAATCCGGAGGATACAGGGAATTTCAGGGGCGCCTTGTTTTACTGCTGAAAGTGCCTCCCTTGCAAAAAGGGACCGGTCCCGGCCATAACGATCTTCTCTCTTGTTCAACTTTTCGTTCAGGAATTGCGAGATGAGAAAACCGTGTCCTCCCTGAATTTCTATAATGTCGAATCCGGCCTGATTTGCCTTTTGGGCAGCGGATTTATACCCGTCAAGAATCGCCTCAATCTCTTGCTCTGTGAGCGCTTCTGAAACATTGCCCTGTCTGGCAACACAGGTCATAACTGAAGGCGCCTTAGGCTTGTGGCCAATTACCTTGGGATTGGCTGCCGCACCGCCATGATTCAGATGAAGGCAGGCCAGGCGACCTTCCTCATGAATAACGTCAACAATCTTCCGAAGTTCTCCAACGCTTTCCGGAAAATGTACACAGGGCTGCTTGGGATGTTCCCTGCCGTCAGCAGTAACGGATACGGGCTCAGTAATAACCACCCCCGGACCGTTTCTCGCAATCTGTTGGTAAAAAGTTATCTGGTGATCGGTCACAGTACCGTCAGGTTTGCCGCGCCCTATCTTGACCGGAGGAAAAACAAATCTATTTACAAGCTCCAGATTACCCAGCTTAAATGTCTTGAACATTCTTTTCATGATGAACCTCCTTTTCCATTAATCTGGTGCTTTTTAAATAGTATAGGAATTTCTTTTTTTGGACACAGATGAACACAGATTATCAAGATTCATAAATTGCAAAATAACAATATTATCTGTGTATATCTGCGAAAATCTGCGTCCTGTTTAGATTATCTTAATTTCTGTAGTGCCTGTTCCGCAGCAATCGTAATCGGTTCAAGGCTTGGTTCAGAGGAACAATCGGGATTTCCCGCACACATCAATGTGGTTAATTCCGGAATCGTTTTTCCACCCAGGATTAGGGCATTGATCGTATCAATTTCCTTAACCGGTGCGTCACTATCGCTGATAATCTGTCCGCCGACCAGCTTTTGAGTGTTTTTGTCAAAGACAAGTTTGATCGTCCAGGGTTTGGCGCCGGGTATCATACCATGTTTGCTTCTGGAAGTTACGACAGCGCTCACCGTTTCAAACCCCGCCTTTTGTGCCTGCTTATCGGTAAATCCCGTGGCAGCGAAATACTTGCCAAAGATTCTGACCGCGGAGTTGTTTAATATTCCCGTAAATTCAATATCATACCCAGCCAATCTTTTGGCTGCAAGACGTCCCTGAATAACTGAAGGGCCGCGCAGTAGCGAAGCTGCCGGTTTTTTGGTCACAAAATGAATTTTTTCAACGCAGTCTCCACCTGCAAGGATATCCGGATTTGATGTTTCCAGATATTTATTCACCTTAATACCGAAGGCTCCGAGTTCGAGATTCATATCCTTTGCCAACTCCAGATTCGGCCGTGCGCCCACTGAAACCATGACCATATCCGCATCGAGTTTTTCGCCGGTTTCGAGTTCAACCCCCGCAACTTTCCCGTTTTGACCCAGAATCCGTGTTGCCCTGGACTCCATCTTCATATTGATGCCTTTTTCTACCATGCATTCCTGTGCCGTGATCGCCATGTCCGCATCGAGCATAAGGGCCAGAGGGGGGCCTAACGTTTTATATTTAACGACGGTTATATTGTAGTAATTCGGCTTGTTTTCTGAAAGCAATGCCGCCAGTTCAAGATTAATAAATCCTGTTCCGATGAAAACAAGGTTTTTGGCCTTTTTCGCTTCCAAAAATTTTTTTATTCTTTCTGCATCCGGTACGCTCCTTAACGTGAATACTCCCTCAAGGTCAACGCCTTCAAATTCAGGTATCACCTGGTTTGCCCCGGTTGCCAGAATGATCTTGTCATAATCAATAGAAGTGCCGTCCGATAATTCGACGATCTTTTTTTCAGTGTCCACGTGGGTTACTTCTGCAATGATGTTCGTAATACCTGCATTTTCAAACATGGCATCCGGATTTGTGATAGAATCAACAGTGGCCAGACCGGCCACAACATGAGGCAAAGATCACCTGACGATAAATCGTTCTTCTTTCCGAATAATGGTTACATTTACATCCGGCATAAGTTTCTTTGCCAGCATTGCGGCAGGACCGCCGGCACCGCCACAACCGATAACGACCAGTTTTTCACCCTTTTTCATGAATCCTCTCCTTTGTTAATTTTTTGTATTATTCAAATCAGGAAAAAGATGCAAAAAAGCATCCATGTCAAACTCTTGGTTCATTCTTCCTTGAGCGGTGAAAATCATCACGATTTCTATATCAGAAACCCAAGGCAAAAAGCACACCCCCAACCAAAAGTCCGAAAACAAGATTAAAAACCTTGATCAGCACAGAATCTTTAAGACTGTACGAAAGGAGGGGCAGCATACCGTGCCCGTCCTGTACAAACGATGTTGTGAGTAGCACGGAAAACGGTACCAATCCCTGTGCATACATCATTACAAATACGAGGTGGGGTCCGGATTCCGGAATGATACCGATTAGTGCTCCGATTAGCAATACCCAGAACATATGGTCATGGATAAAGGTGTTTAGGTTCCAGAAGGCCATGCCCCAATGCACAAAAAGAAGGGCTCCAAATGTCCACAAAAAGATGCGAGAAAGGTGCTTTTTTATGATGTGGCCCCAGATATGGTGCTCAAGATAGTGTTCAGGGCAAATCATAATTATGAACAATGTGCATAGTGAAAGAGATATAAAGGTAATGCGTTTCCAGTCCCATGTGGGTGAGCCGAGAGTTCCTGTTGTGATTAAGATCAGGAATGAGGTTATAAGCACAAGTAGAAGGAATCTGTTAAAGGAAAGTGATTGAAAGTTTCCGATAAAATTGGTGGGTCTAAAGATGTCGCCGATCTTTTCCTGAATGGCCGTATCGGGCAGACATTCTTCACAATACACATCAATGCATGATTCGCAAGGGGTAATCCTTAGAATAAGGATGATCCTGTCACTTATCCATGCAAAAACTATTCCAAGTATAAATAACAATCCGAAAAGGGCCAGAGCCGTACCCGGAAATTGTGCAAGCATTACAAATGCTTCGTCTCCGGATGTGGAGATCATTCCACCCACTATGGCGCCAAAAGAGATCATGCCGTGGATATAAAGGCTGACATTCATAAACGCGCCCAGACAACCGGGGGTGGAACCCAGAAAAGACGCCAGGGTATATTGTCTCCAGCAGCCTCCTTTGATAATGTCTGACATGCGTCTCTTACTGGCCATATCAATAAAATCAACCAGAAGCATCATTACAAACACAAAAAAACTGATCATTACAGCGTGTTTGAAGATAGACGTAAGTTCCATGGGTTTGTGTTTATCACCGTTGACTGTTTTATTTGAGTCGGCGTGTCGAACAACCTTCCTATGAAAAAGGTTCTATCCTCGGGTCATTGCCGCTCCGCATTTGGGACATTTCTGCTCATAACAGGGAGTCCCCAATTGATGGGTTGCTTTTTCACCGCAGTTGGGACAAATGCAGAGTCCACCCGGGCCTGCCCCAAAACCACCTCCCCGGCCACCTCCGCCACCGTCTTGACCTCGACCGCCACCGCCTTGACCACGACCAGAACCTCGCCCCTGTCCTCTTCCAGGTCCCAGGCCTTTCGGGCCTGTTCTATCTCCTCCTGGCATTTTATTTGCCTCCTTTTGTCTTATAGCTTTTTTTCAATCACTCACAACAATATGTTGGATTATCATCAAATATTTTTCTATTCAATCATTTTTCCACTTAACTATTTAACTATATTCGGAGTAAGATACTTTCGTATAAAACTTGTTTTACTCGTTTTTTCTTGACCGCTTAATCATATAATCATTAACCGCATCCTGAAGGGCCTCGGCAGATAAAAAAGCACAATGTCTGTCTTCTTCAGGAAAACCTCCTAATTTTTTTAGAATAGACTCTCCGGTAATATCCACAATCTCATCAGGGCTCTTTCCAAGGGCCAGCTCGGCCGCAAATGATCCACACACCGCACTTGATCCGCAACCATCGGTTTGAAATAATGCCTTTTTGACTTTCCCATTTTCAAATTTCAAGAAAATCTGTATGGTATCACCGCATGAACCTGTGATGCGTCCATATCCATCGGGATTCTCCATGGTACCCATGTACAAAGGCTTGAGCCACCTTTGAAACGCAACCTCGCCATAGTCTGCTTTTGTCTGATCAAAAATCTGGCTCTGTAAATCCTCGACAAAATTATCAAAATCTTTACTCATCGGCGCTTCCTCATTTTTTCTCCAGATCTTTGATCCTGGCTTGAAGAGCTTGCATTTGACTAAGCAAGTGGTTTGCCTGATCCTTGAGTTGTTTCAATTCTTCTTCTTTGGATAACGAAGCGGTTTTAGAGGAATCCGGAGTAATCGATCCGGCAGCAACCATTCCAGATGCTATACGGCGGCCCATGCCTTTGCCCATACCCATGCCCAGGCCCATTCCGTACATACGGCCCATCCCCGAGTCTCCGCTCCCCATACCATAGTGATCCGTCACATTGGGCGATCCTTCGGGCTTAATATCGCCTCTCCTGTACCTTTCTACGGCCTCTCTGACACTCCCGGTCTGGCCCATAAATATCTCGACCCCGGCAGCGGAAAGGGTTTGTACCGCATTGGGGCCAATATTTCCGGTTATAATAGCCCCGGCCCCTTTGGAGGCCACAAACTGTGACGACTGAATACCCGCTCCTCCTCCCAGGGCTATCCCCTCGTTGTCAAATGCCTCAAAGCTCATGTCGTCTGTGTTGACAATGACAAAATAAGCACACCGGCCAAAGCGGGGATCAATTTGTGAATCTAAATTTGTTCCATTTGAACTTACCGCAACTTTCATATGTTATTCCTCCTTTAATGATAGATTCTTTACTCGATTTTACGTGACGCGGCTTTGCCACCATGCTTTGCACCTACTTTTCCCAAATCCTCTCTTCATACAGGAAGCCATGCGCCTGCCCGTTAAATTCCCAATTGAAAATGCTCGAATCAGGTGCTCAAGATCTGTAGGAACAAAAACATCCTCTTTAAATTGATAATTTCTTATCATGGGACTGAACCATTTTGTCACAGGCTTTTTTCTTTCATCGCGACTACCGCCTATACCGGTAGTTATCCACGCCTGCACACACCTCCATCGGAGCAGGGAGGAGTATCACAGCGTTCTTCACGACCGCAACAGGTCCTGCCCGGAGAATGTTTCGATATTCCGCCTAAAAAAGAAGAGACAGACAATATCCTTTCCATCTCAGTACTTCCGCAGTTTTTACATGAAATATTTTCTTTTTTACCCACACCGATCAGATATTCAGCTTCAGCCCCGCATTTCTTGCATCGATATTCATAAATTGGCATTTTTCGTCATCTCCCCAAAACTTACCATTACCTTTTCTTTCCCTGTTAGCTTACAGGGCAATTATCACCACAGGCGAATCATTCTTTTTCCGTCCTTAAGTTCGCCCCTTACTTTCTCCATATGCCGCAAAGCAGCAAGTTCCCTTTCAAGATCTGACTCTTTTATTTGAAGAATTTCTGCCAGGCTTTTTGGGTCTTGCAGTCCTTTATCCTTCAACGTATCGATTATCTTTTGCTGCACAGGATTTACTTCCAAACCATTTTTGTTTTTTCCAAAAGATTTTGCGCTGTGTACGGCCCACGGATCGCACATCTTTGGAGGCGAAAGTAGATCCATATAGCAATCTTCACAGAGAATCTGGCCATGCAAATCATTTTCTTCTCCGTCAGGAATAATGCCCTTGCACCTGTGACATTTCATGTCTTAACCTCCTCACCAATAGGTCTCACTATAACGCTTTGCTATGGACCGGTTATCCATATTTATTTTATGCCTTACCTGGTGTGCAATTCGTTTGCCGCATCTATAAGCAGGGACTTAAATCGATCCAAAGTGAGCGGATATCCCAAAATCGGAATTCCCATCCAATCGGAATATTCCAGGAATTCTTCCGGGTGTTCAGTCATATACCGGTCAATATATCCAATAGCGTCCAGAACGATTGCACCTCCGGAGTGCCTCGGAAAGTTCTCGTTTGCCAGGCCTTTGTCCCATCCCTTAAAAACCTTGGAACGGAATTTGATCCAACCCGGTACCATCCACCAGACCTTTTCCCCGCCGGCCAGTTCCTGAGCAATCTTTTCACGTTCAGCTCCGCTGGCAATCATGTCCATACAATGGGTTGCCTCAATCCTTACAACATCCGGACCCTGTTCTTCAATAATTGTTCCCATGGTTCGCATGGGTTCATCAGCATTCACGTAGCAAAATTTGCTGCCATAGACCACGAGGATCTTGCCCACTTTTTCCTTTGCTTTATTTATCCGTTGAATAAGTTGACGCTCCAGTTCCCGAATATTTTCATGTAGCCCGGGTGTCGTGAAAAACAGGTGATTGGTATTTAGAAAACCCTCTTTTTTTAAATGATTCAATTCTAAACTCAAAGTTCCGCAAGAGACAACAGCTGTATCAGAAAATGATACTTTATTCATCGGATACCTCCCATATTTATGGGTTAGAATGAAATCGGTTTGTGCATTCATATATTATATGCAGCCCTATTCTTATCAATAATCATGCCATGTGTAACGGCAATGTCCATATGTATATGACAGCATCATTGAGTTGAGACGTAACTTATTATAATATTATTTAATATTTAGTTATTATAAAAGACAAAGTGATTTTGGTGGAAAAAATTCAAAACAGATTAACAAATAAAAATAGCGTTACGTGTAATAAAATGTAACGTTGAGTAACGATATTGTAACGCTTAAAGATCCGAATGTTGCAAGTTAGTTGGCTTTGTCCGCCAGTCATTGCAAGCTCCCCCACCGACCAGGCAGGCGGCCAGGACAAATTAATTTAAACAATTTTATATAAAACAATATTGACGGTCTCGTAAAAAGTCCCAAAACCGTCATGCCGGACTTGATCCGGCATCCAGAAATA
>CAZDAB010000052.1:0-11660 GCA_964502855.1 uncultured Desulfobacteraceae bacterium
TTGTTTTATATCATAAATTTATTTAGCATGACTTCGTAACGTGAAAATCGGTGTTTAAGGATCGTTTCGTTAAAATCAGACAGGGCGTTGGAGAAAATCCTTTTCTTTGGCAGTTTGTACCGAGCAAAAACAGCACCGCAGATGTAATCGATGAATCTGTAATGCCTTTGGAAAAAACCGTATTATTTTGATTTCTCTTTTGAAGCGCATACAGCATCTGTTTAACAAAGGCTTGAGAGTCTCCCAAAGAATGTTGCATCTAATCTAATCCCTCCAAAAGATTATACTAAGAAATTACCTTCTAAACCATTCCTTAAATGTGCCGTGGACAAACAAACGTCTCGGAAATTCTACAACTAATTGTAATCAATAATGTTTTTATCAATATACTCTCTCGGGCCATATGGAATGATGGTAAATAAAAGCGGATAAAATTATTTTCTTAATTGATAGAATTCCTTTATACCCATCATTCCAAAATTCCAGTATTCCAACATTCCAATTGCGAGCAGAGCGAGCAAAATTCATATCATTATCCGTTTGTCTAATTCATCGTTGAACTTTTTGCAAGTTTGCGTTAAGGGTTTTCGAAAAAATAAGAAAAAGCCGGCTTGTTCAGGTTAGGAGGTATGAGATGCATGGAAAACTGTCCGATGAGTTTTACAATTGGCTTGTGGAGTTGCGTCGCTGGTTTCACCGGTTCCCGGAACCGGCTTACAAGGAAAAGAAAACCTCCGCCAAAATTTGCGAAGTGCTCGAAGGGTTCAACGTTCCTTTCCAAGCAGGTGTGGGGGGGACCGGTGTTGTAGCAAAGGTCAGCGCAAGTCAACCCGGACCGATGGTGGCCTTTCGAGCGGATATGGATGCCCTTCCTCTGGAGGAAAAAAATGATATCCCTTACAAATCGCAAAATAAGGGATTCATGCATGCCTGCGGTCATGACGGGCATACGACCATTGCCCTCGGTGTAATACGATGGCTCATGGAAAACCGATGGCGTCAGAACGGTTCCGGTGAAATTCTCTTTATTTTCCAACCAGCTGAAGAAGGAGGAGCCGGCGCCAGGACCATGCTGGCCACCGGCGTTTTCGACTCGGAACCGGTGGAGGCAGCTTTTGCCGGGCATATGTATCCCGAATTTGCTGTGGGACATATCGGAATAGCTCCTGAAATCAGTAATGCAGCTGCGGATGCACTTTTTATTCGATTAAGAGGCAAAGGCGGCCACGGTGCTCATCCTCATCATTGCAAAGACCCCATTGTTGCAGGAGCCCATCTTGTTACACAACTACAGTTTCTTATCAGCCGGGAGGTTCCGCCCCTTGAAAGCGCAGTGCTGACCATCGGCCGTTTTCATGCCGGAACGGCTTCAAATATCATACCGGAAGAAGCCGTACTTGAGGGAACCCTCAGAACCCTGCAGCCGGACATTCGCAAACAGATCATAAGACGCCTTGAAGAACTGGTCAAAGGGGTGGCCCGGTCTTGCGGCATCCGGGCAACGCTTGAAGTTAAAAGGGGATATCCGGTTCTGATCAATGATTCTGAACTGGTTAAGCACACCGTAGCCTGCGCCGGAGAAGTTCTGGGAGCGGACAAAGTTCACAGCGGACTTCCCAGAATGGGGGCCGAGGATTTTGCCTATTTTTGCCAAAAGTGGGGCGGGGTAATGGTAGGACTGGGATGCCACGACCCCCTCAAAGGCTTTCAACACGGTCTCCATTCTCCATATTTCAACATTGACGAAAGAGCCCTGGAAGTAGGAACCCGGCTTTTCGCACATGTTCTTACTCAATATACGGAAAGAAAAAAAAGGTGATGATTTTTTCCGGTTCATCCGGACTCCGGTTAGAGCATAGAAACCGTTATGAGAACCGTCACAGTATTCGGCATTACCGCAAAAAAGGCATAAACTCCTGCCGACGACAGAAAGAATGCCGGACTTACCCAACCAATCGCACTCCTTTATTATTTCAAATCGGAATGAGCCTTTAACCCATTGGTTGAAGGCTCATTCCTCCAACCATCTGAAAACCGTAATACGGTTACCGTTGCCATGCCCCTTGAAAAGATACGGGAGTTGCTGGAACATTGATAGCCGGCTGCGCTGCTGTATCCTCGACTGCCCAGAAAACTGTGCACGCTGCCCTGTTTTCTGTGCATCGAAGACTTCGCTCCCTGCCCCTCTTCTGCTGCAAGCCCTCTTGAGATACGCCGTTTCCTGAGAATTGGCATATCATTACCTATTGATTTTTTTTTAAATATTTTATCGACGCTTGTCGATGGCCGCCTTTTTGTCGAATCATAATGCGATCCTTATGAAATGGCACGGAACTTGATAGTAAATGATTAATTTTACATTAAATCATCAACAATGACATTTGATGAACTCGTAAAAAGTCCGATTTAGACGGTTTCGTAAAAAGTTCAAATTCAAGGCGTGCAAATTTTGTAATCATGAGGCGTACTTTTCGTACGTTGAATGATTGCGAAATGCAGCACAACGCAGAAGTTGGACTTTTTACGAAACCGTCACATTTAATTGGGTAAGTATTCGTTATGGAGGGTTTCAAATCCTATCTCTTATCCAGGCACCTTTCCAATGAGAAGCAAGCGGGTTTCTACCTGTATTGGGTGAGCCAGTTTTACAGCCATTGCAACAAGTCGCCCGGCGACAGGGTCGTATCAGAAGACATCGACCGGTATCTTAAGTCCCTGTCAAGACGCCGTGAAGACTGGCAGATCAAGCAGGCCTCAGAAGCCATAGAACTGTATCTGTTTTTCAGAAGAAAAAAACAAGCCACCCGGAATAGTAAGCGCCCGGATTTAAACGAACAGTGGAAGAGCGTCGTCGTCGATATGAAGAAAATGTTAAGGCTCAAGCACCTTTCGTTTCGAACCGAGCAGACTTACCTGGGTTGGGTGCGGAGATTCTATCATTTCTTGAATGGTCAACCTCCTAATAAATTGGACAGTACACACGTTAAGGACTTCATGACCCATCTGGCGGTGGATAGAAGTGTCGCTGCCTCCACCCAGAATCAGGCGTTTAACGCAATTCTTTTCCTGTTCCGACACGTGCTTGACAAACCGATCGATGACATCAGCGAAGCGATCCGGGCAAAAAGGAAACGGCGGTTGCCGGTTGTCTTGACAAAACCGGAAATAACTCGTTTGTTCGAGCAAATGTCGGGCACGAAACTTCTTATGGCAAAAACCATCTACGGATGCGGCTTACGGCTCCGAGAATGTACGAATCTGAGAATCAAGGATATCGATTTTTCAAGAATGGCTGTGACTGTGCATGGCAAAGGAGACAAGGATCGCGAAACGGTCCTTCCGGGAAGCATCAAAGACACCTTGAGAAATCACATCGAGTCTGTTCGCAAGATACATGAAAAAGATAGAGAAAATGGTCTCGCGGGCGTCCAACTTCCAGGTGCTCTGGAACGAAAGTTGCCGAATGCTGGAAAAGAATGGATATGGTTCTGGCTTTTCCCATCCAGAACCATTTCCATGGATCCTGTTTCAAAAATTGTTCGCAGGCATCATGTTCACCCGAGCAACCTTCAAAAAAATATAAAAATTGCGGCAGCCAGGGCTAAGATTCATAAGCGGGTGACGGTCCACGCATTGCGTCACAGTTTTGCTACCCATTTGCTCGAAAATGGACAGGATATCCGAACGATTCAGGATTTACTTGGTCATTCGAGTCTCCAAACGACGATGATTTACACGCATGTTGTTAGCAAAAACAGGCTTGGGATAATCAGTCCATTGGACTAAAGGTGTCTCAAATTTTTCAATTTTAAAATTATGCCGAATCGGCATAACCATTAAATTTAAACATAAAGTTGAAAGAATTACATTTTTGTTATATAAAAATCTTGTTTAAATATTTCTAACCATCTAAAATAAGAATAATTTTAAAAAATTGACTCATTTTTATTAATGGTACAAAAATGTCTCAGACTCGTTCTTTTAGATGAAAAAGACGATTCTACATAATATATATGTTAGGCCAGGAAGCGGAAATATAATCCTATGGAAATTGATGGTCTAAAAGCGCTGAATGTTTTCGTAGATTCATCCGTATTTATTGGAAAAAACTACAGTTACCAGCATCCTTCATTTATTGCTCTCAAGGAAGCTGTTCTGGCCGGACAAGCCAATTTACTGATTACGGATGTAACTATAGAGGAAGTGAAGGCGCATATATACGACGATATTAGTAAGTCTTCACAGTCCCTAAAGAAAGTACGCAAAAACGCCAAAATCCTTAGAAATATCTCTGCACTTGTTGATTCGGTTATTTTCAGGGATATTGATCAAACATCTATCGGCAAACAACTTATTGAGCAGTTTGAACATTTTTTAAAAGATGCCAAAGCAACCACTGTTCCTGTGGCTGAGGCTAATACGAAGTTTATCTTTGATTGCTATTTCAAAGGCGCCGCACCGTTTGGTGAAGGTAAAAAGAAGAACGAATTTCCTGATGCATTCGCGTTATCGACATTGAACGAGTGGGCTGAATCAATGCAGGAAGATGTTATCGTTGTAAGTCAAGATACAGACATGAATGGAATCGAAGGTGATTTTCCGCATTTGTCCGTTGTAGGTTCGTTAGGGGAGTTCCTGAGCAAAGTTACATCTTACTTTGAGGAACTCGCCCCGACAGCACAACAATTGTTGGAAGATAATTTGAAAGAAATCGAAAATCTTCTAGAGGAAAGGTTTAAATGGCTTGGCTTTGTTTTGGCTGATCAGGATGGCGATGTGAATGAAACAAGAGTCACAGAGATCGGAGGCATTTCTGCTTACCTGATCTCGTTGAAACACGGTGAGAATGGCGAGCCAGCAGAAGCGCAGTTTGAGTTAACCACGACTATTGCATTTGAAGCGGACGTATCATACGACAATTTAGAGACGGCAAGCTACGACAGTGAGGACAAGGTACTAATCCCTTGGGAAACAGTCGAGGGAACTGTCCATGGTTCCGAAATAGTCCAGGCCGATCTATGCTTTACGTTTAACACTGAAGAGCCCCACAACGTACAAATTGAAAAACTGGATTTGCATACACCAAAGGATGTCTTGGTTTATACAGAAGAAGACGATGGTTGGCCCTATAAGTAATTGGCCTAACAAGGCTAATTCTCGTGCCGAGATAAATCCGAATCGTTGGGATAAGGCAAAGAGTCTTTGAAATTCGATATCGTTACCCAGTGGGTGATCGGGTGACAAAACTGTCATCTTCCTCTTTGCAGGGCTTGCTCTGGCACTGAGGTTAAGAAAGTCCCACATGATCAAAGCTTAGCCAGCAGATCATTAGTGAAGTCCGAGGGCAAACCCGGTAACGGGAGTCCGAAGCCGGACAGGATCAAGGATGCAGGCTCTGTATTGAGCCCCGAAAAATGTATAGTTGTGGACTGTAAGGATAACCTTTGCACGTGTGAAGGGAAAGCCGACGCTTTGGATGCCGCGGAAGGCAGAAGACTTGAAGGCGTTATGGGCGAGTGTTCAAGTCACCACCGGGGTCTGCGACCAGGGCATGTATTCAAAGGGGTAGCTCGGGAACTCGGGAAATCCGGAAGTTTCCTTGTGCAAACAAGGTATTAGGGGCGGATAGCGAACAGCTAACAAACCTGAAATGGACTTTCGGAAGTCTTAGCGGATCATAGTACCGATGGTTCTGCAAATGCGGAATTGGTAAGGTGGGGAAGTGTTGCCCAAGCGACCCACTGTAGGGAAGGTAAAGCCGGGTATGACGTTTTACTGGGAGGAACTACAGGAGGCACTCCGAGGCCACCAACTGTATCACCAAATTCCAGTAAAGTGCGTAGGGTGGCGAATGCCACTCGTGGGTAGCATAGTCATGCGCCATACGGGGTGTCGCCTGTGTGGTTTCTAAACCGGTAAAAAGGTTTAGAACTGAGGAACCGTATGAGGGAAATCTTCACGTACGGGACTGTGGGGAGGGCGCCGGGAAACCGGTGCCTTTACCCGGAAGCCGACGCAAAAAACCGCGCGGCTGATTAGCGTCGGTTAGCAATGTAATAATTCTCAAAAATAGGAGCGTTTATGGACAAGGCTGCAGTGGCGTTTGTAGATATTCTTGGCTTCAAAGGGATATGGCAACGGCTTGATTCTAATCGTGTTCTTGATATTCTAAAAGGTGTCAAAGAAAGGATTAAGACGAACTACAAACATCCGGCACCAGATCAAGGATGGCCAAAATCTTCGAATCCTGAAGTTACCTTGCTATCTGATACAATTGTTATCGTCATAAAGTCAGACCAACCACATTGCGTTCTGTTAATGGCTAATATTATCAACGATATTTCGTTATATTTTTATGAATTTGGATTGTTTTTTCGAGGTGCCATAAGTTACGGTGAATACGAACAAGAAGATTCAACTTTTATCGGACCCGCTATAGATGATGTGGCTGGGTGGTATGAAGTTGCAGCCTGGATAGGTATTATTCTAACTCCGACAACAAACTATATTTATGATCGTTTTAAAAAGGTAACAGTTGGAGTGAATAAAATTCCAGTGACACCATATATTAAATACACCGTTCCTGGTAAAGGGGGTCGATCATTCAAACTCAACTGTCTTAATTGGCCTGCTTACCTGCAAGCGAGTTATAAAAGGATTACAAAATCAAACGAAAAAAGTGACGCAAGATCCTTATTTGAAAAAATGTTTTCAGAACAAACGGCATTTGACGCATCTGTCTTATTGAAATATGAAAATACCTTAGATTTTATTGATTATTCTGTATCTCAAATGAATGAAACAGACAAAATTTCGCTAACAATGGGGTCAAGCTGATCGCCAACAGCGCAGTGGTTTTTTAATGCCTGTACCCCGCATAAATTTTGATGGTATACTAAAACTGATTGCCCCGCAATGTTGGCGGCCAGCTTACCTCTGTGTTATGATAGAAAGAATTGGATGGATCAGTTCCTGATATTTTGAGGTCAAAATGAAAAGTCTTAGATTAGAGATCATCGAATCCCAAAAGGAACGAACGAATCTGATAAAATGGAAATTAATAATGATTGCAGCACTTGGTGGAACAGGATTGGGTTTTACTAAATCAGGAACAATTCCTAATGCTGAGTATATACTTTGCTGTATCGCAATTGTGTGTGCTTATGCAGATATCCAATGTCGAAATCTATCGTTGAGAATTTTTGGCATCAGCATTTTTCTGCGTACTATCCCTGTTAAAGAATCTGAGAAAAGTTATTTTGCAGAATATGGAGATTTTTTAGAAGAGGTTAGAAAGAAAGCGTTTGAGAAAGGAGGGCTCTTTAAAAACCAAACTCTCGAGTCACTGGTAATAGTAGGAACAAGCATATTGTTGTCTATCATACTTCTGCTCTATGCCATTATACGGCATGAAAGCAGCTCAATCGCAATTGGTGTATCAGCTATCTGTGGTATTTTGTTCGCCATTTGGTTGTATAAAAATTTTCAAAAACGCAGCATGATTTTGAAAGAAGTAGGAAATAATAGAATCACCAGTGGGATACAACATCAAGAAAAGAATGAAAATGACGTTGAAGCTTGAATAGCGAATAAAATATATTTAACCATTATTTCAGCTATTTAGCATAACCATCCGCTTCAGCAGACACCAAGGGCCAACGGCCCTTGGTGTCTGCTGAGCTTTTCGTTAGAGGGCTGTAAAAATTACTTTACTTGGGATTTTTCGAAATGTTTGAAAAAATAGTGCTAAGGCGCTCTGACAAAGGACCAGCCTTGACTGCCGGTGAATTGGCAGAAGCGCTACTATTTTATCAAAACGTTCATCTTGTCTTGGATTTTGGTAGTTTGAATGGACTAATCAGGCAGATAGGGATGCCTACACTTGTATCACTATTGACTCGCCCAAATATTTCAGCAGTTTATTGTAAAAATTCACTAGCCACACATACAGAAACAAAAAACAATATTTCCACACACTCATTTATTGCATATAGCCTTGCTGGAGATCAGGAGGTTGGTCAACTTACCAGCCAAAAAAAGATATTAGAATGGATATTGACCAAAAAGTTTGAATACGGGAAAAAACAAGCAAAAAGACTTGTTGAGCGTTTTCGTTTTAAGGTTCCTATTCGTGATCTAACTAACGATCACTTCATCAATGGTGGAATAATTGAGGCTGCAAAACAAGACTTGATCGATGAGTCATTTGTTTATAATTCAATCAGGCTTGCGCTTGTCGATATACTAGGCGCTGACAACATACCAGATAATTTCATATTTAAACCTCATGTCGGAAAGACAGAATTCCAAATTGAGACAGATCTTAATTTTTTAAAAATTAATGACATAGTAAAGAAACGGCAGTCGCATGATGGCGATATTACACCCGCACATTTGATTGGAAATATATTAAATGCAAGAGCTGACACTATTCTAGCATCCTATTATGGGGGAGAGTTTTATACTTCTGACTTAACGTCAGAGATAATTCGTCTTAAATATTCTGAGCTATTAAGAAGAGTCGGAATAGAGAAAAATGAAATAAATGAATTTAACGAGATTGTTGTTAGCACTGCACCTTCTCTTCGAGAAGTAATAAATTCTGGGGAGAGATCCTTTGATGAATTTCTTAAAATGCTTGATAAGTCTCAAAGATTCAGGGAATGGGCTAAAGGCGTAAATCCGGATGAAAAACTTGTAAAGGAGTATTGGAATGAGGTGGCAGCAGAAGGCTGGTTAGATAAGTTACCAAGTAAAGTACTACGCTACATTATCGGAACAGCAATAGGTGCTATAGAGCCTGTTACAGGGCACGCAGTATCTATTGCTGATTCATTTATTCTAGATAAAATTGTAGGTGGATGGCGTCCAAGTCATTTTGTCGAGCGTACATTAAAACCATTTATTGATATTGATAATGGGTAACTTATTGTTTTATCTATATTCAAGTGCAACGCCCTCTAACAATGCGCTCGTTCGGACGCAAACTACGCTGCGCTTCGATTGCGCCGCACAGCTTAAACGTTAACCTCAAAAAAAAATAATGACGACTGAAAACACCTTAACAGTAATACTCGATTCAGAAGTGCTTAAAAGGGATCCTTCGAGAAGAAAAGGACCATTTTTAGCATTGAATCGTTTGGCAAAAATCGGGAAAATTAAAATATATATTCCTGAAATTGCAGTTAGAGAATTTTTGTCAGATCAACAATCCAAGATAAGAACTGTATTTGAGAAAAACAAATCATCATTTAATTCATTAAAAAAGTATCCCATACCTCAACAGTTGAGAGATACTCTGGATGAGCTTAACCAATCTTTTGAGCAATCAGAGCAAGATACTATTGATGTAATTAAACAATCATTTGATAAATGGTGCGAAAAACATAATATTACAATTGAAATAGTTCAAAAAGATCATGCAACTAATATGCTTGATTCCTATTTTTCAGGTTCTCCTCCTTTTAAAAAAATAAAAAGTCGAGAAGATATACCGGATGCTTTTATCTGGGCTTCTGTATCTGATATATGCAAAAAACAGCCAGATGTTTTTCTAATTACGGGAGATAACAATCTGAGATCAGCTTGCTTCCATGGGCCTAAAAATCTGACTGGTTTTTCTTCTTTAGAGGAGTTCCTTGAGAAAAAAGGATTCATTTCAGAATTGAGGAACAGTATTCTCGAAACTCAGCTTTCTCTTGTTTATGAATATATCCAATCAAAAATATTAGAAAGTAACTTAATTGATAAGGTTTTTGAAGAAGATTTGAATGGTCGACATACGGCTGTTTTTTACCCTTTTCAAGGAACGTATCAAATATCGTCATTTTCAAAACCAGTTAAGATTCTTTTAGATAATCACATCACCTATTATGGTGATGGCATATTATCAATGCCTTTTTCCGCAAGGGCAATTTGTGATCTTAAACATGTAACAGAAAAAGATAATTTGGAAGGTATTCAAGAAACTAATAATCTATCCATCATTCCACTAGAAAACGAATTCGTTGAATTGCAGCTTTTGCGTACAATTGTCTTTGCAGGTTCAATACTTTTTGGCATAAAGACATCACTGCTTGAGAAAGAAATGCCTTATAAAGAAATTTTAAAAGAACTTGAGACGACAGAAACAGTTTTAGAATATCTATCAATTTATGGTGAGAGTGATTCCAAAGTTACTACAGATTTATTCAATGAGCATGCGAATGATGAGGCTCTAGAACAAATAAAAAATGGCAATTTAGATATAGAAATAGATAAGGATGAGGAAAAAAAACGAACGCAATTAGCTCGTTGGTTTGAAGTACCCAAAGATATGGTTGGCAAACATGGTGAGTTTGAAATCAAAGAAGGAGCAAAAGTGAAAATTGCCCCTCTTCCGCGATTTGAGGAATGGGTAAAAATCCTCAAAAAGGGTATTCTCGATAAAATGGGGGAATCTAAATAATTTGCCATAATATTGAAGGTTAACCCGACAGTTAACTTGACCGCCAGGGCAGAGGCACTCAACCTAAACCTCAAAAAAAGCGCTGCGATCTTAAAACGGCGGCAAGTTACTTCACTGTTGGCCAGGAGAATAAATGGCGAAAAAGTATCAGATCGGGCTGTCTTTTGCAGGTGAGGACAGACCCTATGTAGACTCAGTCGCCAGAGCTCTGCTCTCCCGCGAGGTCAGAGTATTTTATGACTCATTTGAACAGGTTGAGTTATGGGGTAAAAATCTATACCAGCATCTTGCTGCAGTCTATCGAGATCAATGCGATTATGTAATTTTGTTCATATCAAAACACTATGCAACCAAGCCTTGGTGCAAACTGGAACTAGAATCGGTACAAGCTCGGTCCTTCGAGGAGCTTTCCGAGTACATTCTCCCGGTTCGTTTTGACGATGTGGAAATAACGGGTCTGCAGAAAACCAGGGCTTATCTTGACCTACGGAACATTTCTCCAAAGGAACTTGCCGAGAAAGTAGTTCAGAAGCTTGGAAATGAGGGGCTAATTCCAGTCCCCACACATGCGGAAGTGTCCCAGGATGATCTTAAACACCCAACAGGTTTTAAAATTCTTTATTCTGCGAACTCATACATGGCATACCGGATTGCGAAGCAATACTACAACGACCTACACTACGTGTGGTGTTCAGCTGACTTCGGTTCCCTCGTTAGTGCAAACACCGGATTTCAACGAACACCAACCCTAACTCGTCCGAAGCATAGGTACTACCAGATGCTCAAAGAAGTAAACGAACGTGTTCGTGGTGCGTTAACCGTCGAAGAGGCTCGCCATGGACTGCTACGTGGAGTCGAGGCACAACGTCAGGCAGGTAGAATTAACATGAAACAGGCCGAAGAAATACTATCCATTGTACAGCAGGCCGATATCTCTGATTTCAGGCCACTGCTTTATGTTCTGCCGGTCACCTCTGAACTTCTTCCTCGAATTCAGGTGGTTCCGGTTAAACAACGAGCTCATCCTCTCTCAGAGGAGTTCATCATTTCTGACCTGAAATCAGATGAGTTCGACATTATAACGTTAGACCCAGAATGAATAGAAAATCGGCCAACAACGGCTTCCAGTCCGACTCGCTTTGCTCGCGGCTGAAGCCGAGCGAACCCCGCAGTAAGATGCAAAGTTAGGCGCAATTAGATTGGCATTTTTTGA
>CAZDAB010000053.1:0-11571 GCA_964502855.1 uncultured Desulfobacteraceae bacterium
TTTCTATTATGCCCTGAACCACACCACCAAACATGTAATGGGCGGCTGTGATAATTTGGAAGGCGTAAAGCAGATGTGGGAACTTGCCGGTTTTGTAGCAGGAGGAAAAGAAAACCTCAGACAAAAACCTTTTGTTTCCGTGATAACCAATCCCATAAGCCCCCTTACCTTTGGGTATGACACGTTGGATATTCTTAAGTTTTGCTGCAAAAACGGGATCCCTGTCACTTGTGCTCCGGCGCCCATTTCCGGCACCACTGCTCCGGCGACTCTGGCCGGCACCCTTTCCCAAATGCATGCAGAAGCTTTGGCCGGCGTCGCCATGGCTCAGGTGTATGCCCCGGGCGCCAGGGTGCTCTATGGTGCGGTACCCTCAACCATGGATCTGCGGAACATGGAATATACCATGGGGTCATTGGAAATGGCGTTGATGAACGCTGCTGCGGTTCAACTGGCAAAGCTTTATCATTTGCCCATTTACGCCTCGGCCGGAGTTACCGAGGCCAAAAGACCCGATATTCAGGCCGGCTGTGAAAAAAGTCTTTCCAATTTAATGGTGGCCATGAGCGGAGCGGATCTTATTCACCTGGCGGCAGGCATGCTGGATTCGGGCAATTCTATTTCTTATGAACAGTACGTTATTGATAATGAAATTATAGGCATGATTTACAGAATTCTATCCGGTATCCGGGTGAGCAGGGAAACGCTCGGTTCCGACGTAATTGAAGAAGTGGGCCCGGGCGGCAATTATGTCATGGCGGACCACACCGTCGAACATATGATGGAAGAATTTTTCTACCCCGATCTTGCCGTACGCTGCAATTTTGATATCTGGGAACAAAGGGGTCGGCCCAACATGTTGAGCCGGGCAAAAGAACGGGTTGAGAAAATTTTAGCCGAAAATATGGATGGGCGCTTAGACCCTGAGCTTATTGCTGAGATAAAAGTTCGTTTTCCGGGAATACAAAATATTTAAAAGTTAAAACATGATGATCTCGTAAAAACATGGATTACGGGGTAAAAAGGAGGCAAAAATTTGCTCAATAATACGTCTTATCGCTTGCGGAGTTTTCAGGCCTGCCCTTAAGTTACTTCGGCTGGAAGAAAAATATCCGCAATTGCGTGTAACTTTTTTGCCGTCTAATCTGCACCTGTATCCACATACGTTAAAAAAAAACCTGATCGGAGAAATTGTCTCCGCCCGGAAACGAAATGAACGGCCTTTATTGTTATATGGATACTGTGTGCCAGGTATTGAAGAGATCTGTACCCAAAATTGCGCGCATAAGGTTTCCGGACTTCATTGTTATGAAATGCTTCTCGGGAGCGATAGATATGACCAGATCATGGCAAAAACAGCCGGCACCTATTTTTTGGAAAAAGAGCTTATTGTTAACTTCAGGGAATACTGTCTCGAACCTCTGGAACTTTACGACAGTGAAATTCGAAAGTCTTTTTTCAAGCACTATAAAAAACTGATGTATGTGAGACAACCCTCTGATCCGGATTTAGAGGCCGCAGCCAATGAACTGGCCGGATTTTTAAACCTGTCTTTAGAAATAATAGACGCAGATTATTCGCATTTGAACAAAAGACTCATTCATTTGATACACACGGGTATTGCCTGAGATCAGTCAGATTTCCCCCGACCGGGTTCCGGGTAGGATCAGAACACATGAAAAAGCCGAAAAAAAAGAAAAAAACTTCAAAAAAAAGACGCAGCGCTACCGGATTTTTGCCACTCAAAAAGCAAAAAAGTAAATATGTCATGTTAAATGTGCTTCCCGATGACCTGTGGTTGAAACTGCGTAAAGGAACAACCATATGGGAGGCCCTGCAAAAGACCGACGTGGCGCTGGAAAGTGATTGCGGGGGGCTGGGCAAATGCGGGAAATGTAAAATACGAGTCATTTCTTCGGTAAGACCTCCTGTCGCAGAAGAGAAAGAGCTTCTCGACCCGGAGGAGCTGAGAAATGGTGTTCGTCTTGCCTGTCGTGTCAAAATCAGAAAGGACCTTATCATCCATACCGGAGAATCGGATGATGAGCCGATCCTCCACCAGATACTTAAAACCGGCCACAGACCCACGGTTGATATCGATCCCCTTATAAACAAACGACCGGTTGACCTGCCGCCTGAATCCGGCCGTGACGGATTGTCCGATCTGGACCGCGTCAAAGCCGCTATGGGTTCGGAATATAGCGACCTGAAAGCATCCCTTCACTGTCTCCGTTTTCTGACCGAAACGATGAAAAAAACGGAAAACCATGGAACGGCCGTACTTCACGAAAACTATTTGATGGCATGGCAAAATCGGGAACAAGCAAGGCGGGTTTTCGGACTTGTTTTTGATCTGGGAACCAGCACGTTGGTCGGCAAACTCGTAAATCTTCTGAATGGAAGTGAAGTGGCAGCAATCTCCAGGCTCAATAGCCAAAGTAAATACGGATCAAACGTGATTAGTCGTCTGCAGTACATCAAGGAAAATCGAAACGGGTTGCGCACGCTTACCAACATTATCGTCGAAGATTTGAACTCGATTACCCAGCGCCTTTTAGAAGTGGAAGGGCTTTCTCCAGACGATATTTTTATTGCCGTTGCCGCCGGAAACACGACCATGCAGCACATTTTTCTGAATTTGAACCCCCTGGGAATCGCGGGTGCGCCCTTTTCTCCTGTTTTAACCGATGGATTGATCCTTAGTGCAAAAGATGCCGGCCTAAAACTGCATCCGGAAGCCAGATTGTATGTAATGCCCACCAAATCCGGCTATATCGGCGGCGACATGATTAGCACCATCCTCGCATCCTCGGCTGCGGAACAGGATGATAAAATTATTCTCGGTCTTGACCTTGGCACCAATGGAGAAATTTTCTTGGGTAACCGGCAAAAGCTGTTGACCTGCTCTGCAGCGGCCGGCCCGGCCTTGGAAGGTGCGCAAATTTCCCAGGGAATGATCGCCAGCAGCGGTGCTATTGAAGGCGTCAATTTTCATGAAGATAGGCTTCGTTATCAGGTTATCGGTAACATTTTACCAAAAGGGATTTGCGGAAGCGGACTGGTAGACCTGGTGGCCGTGCTTCTGCATTGCGGCATTATCGATTCCCAAGGATTGATTTTGCCGCCACGGGAAAATGCTGATGATTATCTGAGTTCGAGGATTGTTAAAAATTCAGGGGTGCAAGACTTTCTTGTGGCTTCCAAAGAAGAAAGCTCCGGCAACAGGCCGATATATCTCACCCAGAAAGACGTACGCGAACTTCAGCTTGCAAAGGGCGCTGTGGCAGCCGGTATCCAGACGCTTATGGATAAAATGGGTATCGGGATTCAGGATCTTGACCAGATTTATCTGGCTGGTGCGCTGGGTAATTTCGTTAACCCATACAGTGCCATGCGAATCGGCCTGCTTCCCACGGTTGATCCGGACAAAATCAAGTCCCTTGGCAACGCTGCCAGCAAGGGCGCCGTGATGGTCCTTTTATCCAGGCCTCACTGGCAAAAGGCCAACGACCTTGCCAAATCCATAGAACATGTTGAGCTGTCCACCCATCTTGACTTCAACCGGTATTTTGTCGATAATCTGGATTTCCCTGATACAAATCTATGGTAGACCGGCGGATACTCCTAACACCCGGATCGGAGACAAACCGTTCTCCCACCTTTTCGAATATCTCTGACCTCTATGCCATGGGCAAGCAAAAAGACCGTTTATGGATGGACACTGGTTAGCAGTCTTGCAGCATTTCCGCCGCAAATAGAATCGATCTCATCTTGTGACAACTCGGTTTTTTCGAGTTCCTTGAAATATCTTGCAGGCTTTAACAGGGGAAAGTCACTGCCAAAAAGAATCTTGTCCAGGCCGGCAATCTCTTTCGCGTACCGATATATCCGGGGATCATAAAGAAACGGAGATGCGGCCGTATCAAAATATACATTTTCAAGGCGTTCTTTTACATCCTTTTTTAAAAGATTGAAAAAGAAAATTCCGCCGCCCCAGTGAGCCAGAACGATTTTGTTTCCCGGAAATTTCTTGATAAGATCGTAAATCTGTTTCAGGGTATTCGGCGTTTTGCCCGGATAGATGTGTCCCACCGGTTCATTGGTATGGATCAAAAAAGGCAAGTCCCTGTCCCGACAGATTTCCATGAGTGGGGACAACTTATCCAGTGCGGTGTCATCAATTCCGGATTCATAGAAAGCGATTTCTCCAATCCCCGACAGCCCGCCTTCTATACAACGCTCAGTTTCCGGAACAGCTTCCCTATGAGACGGATCAAAGCAGCACAAACCGATAAGCCGATCGGGGTGTCTGGCCACGACTTCCATGATGTAGTCGTTTTGTGCCTGGAATGTTTCCTTTGTTTTCCATGGAAAACCAAACACAACCGATTTATCGACACCCTGGTCATCCATTGAAGCAACGATTTCTGTTGCACCCACAAGTTTTGATCCGGGTGAACTGTATAACAGCTTGAATGCAGATTCATTGGGAAAATATTTTTGTCTGTTTTCACGTATGGCTTTGGGGAAAATATGCGTATGAAAATCGATGATCATTGATATCCAACTTTATTTTGGATGATTTGAGACAATAAGAATAACTTAACGCCTAAAAAACTCTACAGATTCTCGAAATTACAAATCTTTTAATGGCAAGCTGTTTATGCCATGGGCTTGGAATGCTGGAATATGGGATAAGAGCGGAAATAAACCATTTTAATTGTAGAAAACTCCTTCAAACCCATTATTCCATTACTCCATCATTCCATTATTCCAATTGGGGCGAGGCCCCTAAATTCTGATACTTTTTCCAATACCGGACGGGACGATTTCGGTTAAATATCATATTCTATGTTTTTATCAACTGAAATGTGTTTAATAACACCAATTAAGGGTCTAAAAATTAACGGGATCTACGACTTGTCTTCGGCTATTACTTATGCTAATAAATCAAAAAAGCGAGTCGGTGCATGCTGTTACTTGATATGCTGACCGATTGAAAGGAGCAGAATATGAAAATCGAGATTAAAAAACCAACAAATAAGGATCTTGAAACGAGAGATATTTTATCCTGGCCCGTATGGGAAAAAGAAATTTCTCGATTCGACTGGCATTATGACAGTACTGAGGAATGCTATCTATTGGAAGGCAAGGTTATTGTTGAAACAAAAGACGGCGACAAGGTGGAATTCGGGAAGGGAGATTTTGTTACATTCCCAAAAGGGTTATCCTGTATCTGGGATATTAAGGCACCGGTAAAAAAGCACTACAACTTTAAATAAAAACCAAACAGGATTTTAAGGTCCTGCAGCAGGTAACCATCAGGCTACTTACTATGCTTTCAGTATCAGATAAGCGACATATCCTACATAGCAGGCCAGGAGAATTAAACCATCTTTGCGTGTTATCGTGTAATTCTTTTTCATCATCAGCCACGGCAGAAAACCGACGAATATCATCACCAGGTAATCAACGAGCAGACCGCTATGAATAAAGCCGTCTGGAATAGGAATAGGTCTGATTAAAGAGGCCGCTCCGAGCACGCTCAGTATGTTGAAAACATTGCTCCCCACAAGGTTGCCGATGCTGATATCCATCTCTTTCCTCAATGCGGCAACAACAGAAGTGGCAAGCTCCGGAAGCGAAGTTCCCAGTGCTACAATGGTCAGGCCGATGAACTTTTCACTGACGTTGAATATTTTCATGATAGCAACAGCGGAATCAATAAGAACTTCCGCACCGACGACCACAACGATGATTCCCGCCGTGATACATACAACCTGCCGGGTTCTTGAAGTTACATATTCGATTTTTTCCACGTCATGTGCGAAAGCAACACTATCGCTTTTTAAGTCTCGTCGGGATTCTTTAACGGCAATATAATAATTGAAGCATGTATATAAGATAATTCCACCGAAAAGCGACGCACCTTCGAGCCTTCCGATTTTCGAGTCAAAAGAGATCAGCAAAAGATATATCGATATGCCGAGCATAATCGGAATATCCCGGCGGTACACCGACCGATTGCTTGTTATCGGATGTATACATGCAGCCAAACCCAGAACAAGAGCAATGTTACAAATGTTACTTCCCACAACATTTCCTACGGCGATCATGCTTTTATCTTTAATCGAAGATACAACACTGATAAACAGTTCAGGTGCCGAAGTCCCGAATGCAACTACAGTTAAACCGATAACAAGCGGTGTCAAACCGAGATTGCGAGCCAGGCTCGAAGATCCTTTTACCAGCCAGTTGGCACCATAATAGAGCATCAACAGACCCATAACAAAATAGACCAGATTAAGTATCATACACAAAAGCTCCGGAGAATTTAACGTCTCGGAAATTCTACAACTTCCTGAAAATACAGGTTTATCAATGGCAACCTGTTTGTGCCGTCAAAATGGAATAATGGAATGCTGGAATATGGGGAGTAATGGTGGAAATAAACCATTTTAATTGTAAAAAGCTCCTTCAAAACCATCATTCCATTATTCCATCATTCCATTATTCCAGTTGGGCCTGCCCGCTCGTGCCTCGCAGTGGCAGGCGGGACGAAGCCCTAAGTTCTTTAATGTCTTATTCGTATCAAACTTACTTAATAAATGTAACCCGTTGAATCAAATAAATTGTTCATTTTATTTTGGTTGCTGTCAAATGAAGTGCTTAATAAACTTCCCGGAAATGTAACATCTCAATAAATTATGGAATAGTGGCCGGAGTTAGGAAAAATGGTTGCATATAAGCTTCGAGTTAGGGTAAAATTTTTAACACTTTAAATTGCGGTTTGGGAGGATCCGTATTGCACTATGAGGGAAATATAATCCGGCCGCCCAGCGAAGCCAACAGCATTCTGCTGCAGATAACCGTAGGGTGTTCCCGGAACAAGTGCACATTCTGTGGTGCATACCAGGGGGAACGGTTCCGTATAAAACCGGATTCCATTATCATGGAGGATATCGCTTTTGCGGCAAACTTCTGCAAACGCCAGCGCCGTGTATTTCTTTGCGATGGAGATGCGTTAATCGTTCCTCAGAAAAGGTTGCTGAACATCCTTTCCGAAATTGAAAAGCATCTTCCCCGGATAACAAGGGTTGGCGTATATGCAAATGCCAAAAGCTTGAAAATGAAAACTTTTGATGAACTTAAAGCTTTGAAAGCCCATGGCCTGGGTATCATCTACCTGGGTCTCGAAACCGGAGACGATGTTACATTAAATAAAATCAGAAAGGGCGCAACATCAGAACAAATGATCCAAATGGGGAAAAAAGCACGGGCGGCAGGTATCAAGCTCTCCATTACCGTACTGTTAGGCATTGCCGGCAAAAAACGCTCGAAAATTCACGCCCGCGAAACCGGCCGGGTACTTTCAGCCATAGATCCCGAATATATCGGCGCACTGAGCCTTATGCTCATCCCCGGTACGCCGCTTTATCAGGATAACGTGTCCGGAGATTTTACACTTCTTGAACCTAATGAAATGTTGTATGAACTGAAAAACATGATTGCCGCTACGGAACTTTCCAAGGGGCTTTTCCATGCAAATCACGCGTCAAATTACCTGCCCATCAAGGCATGCCTGCCAAAGGACAAAGCCATGACGCTGAGTCTTATTGACGAGGCTTTATCAGGTAACATAGCGTTGAAACCGGAATATTTGAGAGCATTTTAACCCGACATTTGCGTGAAGAATTAAAAAAATTTGTATCCATTTAGCCCGTTGAAAAAAATATCGCATTAAGATAATTACCACCACGGGGAGGAATCACCGGAATGATTTTTGGGCTCGTTGTTGATGAAACTGAAATGATACAACAATTAAAAAAAAGGAGAAACCAATCATGAATCAAGGCTTGTCTGAAAGCCGGGCGAAAATCGATGAGATTTGTATCAATACTATTCGCACCCTTTCAATGGATGCTGTTCAAAAGGCTAACTCCGGGCATCCCGGTGCGCCGATGGGTCTTGCTCCTGCAGGCTATGTCCTATGGACTCGTGTGATGAAACATAATCCCAAAAATCCTGGATGGCTCGACAGGGACCGATTTGTGCTTTCAGCCGGACATGCCTCAATGCTCCTTTACAGCCTGCTTCATCTTACGGGTTATGATGTAACCCTTGATGATATAAAACAATTTCGTCAGTGGGGCAGTAATACGCCGGGACATCCTGAATTCGGTCATACTCCTGGAGTGGAAACCACAACCGGTCCTCTGGGTCAAGGCTTTGCTAATGCCGTGGGTCTGGCTATGGCAGAACGGCACCTTGCGGCCCGATTTAACCGTAAAGGATATGAAATTGTCGACCATTTCACATTTATGATGTGCGGAGACGGAGATATGATGGAAGGGATATCTTCTGAAGCCGCATCCCTTGCCGGGCATCTGGGCCTTGGCAGACTCATTTGCATTTACGATGACAATAAAATCTCAATTGAAGGGAGTACCGAAATAACGTTTACAGAAGACGTTGCCCTGCGTTTTAAGGCCTATAACTGGCATATTCTGAAAGTTGATGATGGGAATGATATCGATGCAATTTTCAATGCCCTCCAGAAAGCCAAAGCCGAGACCGAACGCCCGTCACTCATTGTCCTGCGAACTCATATTGCTTTTGGAAGCCCCAATAAACAGGATACAGCCGATGCTCACGGCGCACCGCTTGGCGAAGAAGAAGTCCGCCTGACAAAAAAAGTCCTGGGTGTTCCTGAAGCCCCCTTTTTTTTAATACCTGAGCAGGCGCTGAATAAATTCAGAAGATGCATCGAAGCAGGAAAAGAAGCCGAAGCCAGGTGGCAGGAAAACTATCTGGCGTATAGCAAAGAATATCCTGATCTGGCAAAACAATGGGTTGATGCCATGAGCGGTTTTTTAACATCAGGATGGGATGACAAGATACCTGAATTTTCCGTTGCCGATGGTCCCATTGCAACCCGTGCAGCATCAGGTAAGGTTCTGAATGCCATTGCAGATAAAATCCCCACCCTTATCGGCGGTTCTGCGGATCTGGCCCCTTCCAACAAAACATACATGGACAATTCCCTTGAATTTCAAAACCATGCATACGAAGGACGCAATATTCGTTTCGGTGTCCGGGAACATGCCATGGGAGGAATAATGTCCGGCATGTTCCTGCACAATGGCCTGCGGCCGTATGGTGGAACATTCCTTGTTTTTGCCGACTATATGAGGCCGGCAATTCGCGCGGCCAGCCTTATGAACCTGCCGATCATATATGTCTTTACTCATGACAGTATCGCGGTCGGCGAAGACGGCCCGACTCACCAGCCCGTTGAACAGCTCGCCAGCCTGCGGGCAATTCCGGGCCTTACGGTTATCCGCCCTGCGGATGCTTCTGAAACCGCCCAGGCATGGCGTCATGCCGTAAAAAACACAAGAGGTCCGGTCGCTCTGATTCTAAGTCGCCAGAAACTTCCGGTATTAAACCCAGACACTATAGAAAACGGTCTGACAGACGGAGCGTATATCCTGGTGGATTGCGAGGGCAAACCTGATATTATCCTGATTGCCACAGGTTCGGAAGTGCATATCGCCCTTGAAGCCCGAAAGCGTCTTGCTCTGGAAAATATTGCCGCCCGGGTTGTAAGCATGCCAAGCTGGGAGCTTTTTGAAAAAATCCCTCAGGAATACAAAGACCGTGTGCTGTTGCCGGATGTAACCGTACGTCTTGCCATAGAAGCCGGTTCCCCCATGGGATGGGAACACTATGTTGGAAACAGGGGCGCCATCATCGGAATGAACGGATTTGGTGCTTCCGCACCGGGTGGAACCGTAATGAAACAGTTTGGCTTTACACCTGAAAACATTGTTCAAAAAGCAATGGCGCTTTTGAAAAAATAGTCTGTTTTTTTAAAAGGCACAACGTGGGGTGGTGAAAATCGCCGTGTATACAGATGGAATTTTAATCCCATTTTTGTTCCATATCTTAAGGTTTCAGGTTTCAGGAATGATGAACAGAGGCGCTGGCACCTGAAACCTGACACCAAGCATACGGGAAGGAATAAATATGGAATATTTTTTAAAGCCATATTATAGGCAATTTTAATCACCCCAGGCAAAACTTATAAGGAAAAATTGAATTATGGATGACAAGTTAACACCCGAAATTGAGCAGTTGAAGAAAGATTATTTGCAGATGGAACAACTTAGACAAGATGAAAAAACGTGTCTTTTAAAGGTCATTAATGCCTTGGGTACTGTGATGGCTATGCATGAGGAGTTCTCAGGAGAATACCAGAACGTAAAAAAAATGGTTAACACGGACCGGGCGTTACCTGTTGACCTGATTGAAAATGAGGTTGATAAGTTAAAAAGCAAGATCTTTGCAGAAGAGACTAAAAAAGGGCTTGATGAGGGAAATCTGAGTCATCTGAATGAATTAAAAGATCGTTTGCTCAAGTCATGCAGAATTGTAAAAAAAATAATGATTGTTCTTCTCGATGATTTTTACCCGGTAACCGACGAACTGAAAACACAAGCAGAGTCTATTAATGTTAAATGCCATAAGGAAATGGAACAGATTGAGTTAGAGAATGCAGCCACCTCGTTTTTAAGTTTTATTACAGGACTGAAAGGCAAGATCTCGGAAGATTTCACATATATCAACAATACTTTTATTATGCTCCTGGGACATGTTAAAGAACTGGAAAAGACATTGACAGGAGAGATTGGTGGAGATGAGAACATAAAAGAGATTGAGCGGTTTGAGATAAAGGTCAATAATGAAGTAGGTTCAATAGCCGACTCGTTTAATCTCCATACAACCATCGATGAAATAAAGAGTGCTGTCATTGAAAAACTGACGAAAATAAAGCGGCTTATGTCGAAAAGAAAAAAAGAAGAGATCAGGAAAGCTCAAAAAGCCCAGAAAAATATCGATAAACTTAAAAAGAAGATTGCAGAAGCAGAAAAGAACGCCTTTGTTATGTCCAAAAAGGCGGCACATTTCCAATCGGCGGCCACAAAAGACGGGCTCACGGGTCTATACAACCGCAGTGCTTTTGATGTGGATGTAAAAAATTCTCTAACGGTGTTCAACAAAGAGAAAAGGCCGTTATCGTTGGTGCTTTTTGATGTAGATAACTTAAAATGGATCAATGATACGTTAGGTCATGTTGCCGGAGATAAAATATTGCAAAAGGTGGCCCAGTGTCTGAAGGAAACCTTTCGAAAAGATGATTTCATTGCAAGGTATGGAGGAGATGAGTTTGCTGTTGTCATTGCAGGTTTAAATGAGGAAATGTCTCAAGAGAAAATTTTGAAATTTAGAGAAAACTTCAGAAAAAAACGGTTTTTTTCCAGCAATACCGGAGACATAAACGTAACTGTAAGCGCCGGTGTTACAATGGCCATGGAAGGAGATAGCCCCGAAGATTTTATACATAGAGCTGATACAAGAATGTATAAAGTCAAAAAGGAGAAATCCTAACGTCTTAAACGGTCGAAAAATACAGATCTATCTCTGTTTTATGTCATTACATAGGGTATACATTATATTTAGTGCCTGAACGAAAACTGTCTTTTCCGCCAATATCTGCGTCAGACTCAA
>CAZDAB010000054.1:0-11544 GCA_964502855.1 uncultured Desulfobacteraceae bacterium
CTACTCAAAAATACAAGAGATAATTTTTATCAAAACCTTAATTCAACGGCATTGGCTTTATTATTATATTTTGTGCTTTTGCTGACTATATATTTTATAAGTCGTTTTTTCCCTGTTCCAGGTTCTCCAGTTACAAGGAGCGAAAAAGATGCATCAGCAATTTGTTTTATCAAATCAAATATCTGAAGCATCTTGGTATCTTTTGATACCATTTTTATCTCATCCACAATTTTTCTCCCTTTTCATGAGCAAAGCTTGGGGTGATTTAAAAAGAAAAACATAACTGAAAGCTCACCAGCCAGCTAAGCCGCAGGCTTACGCTGTCTGATAAAGCGCCAGGTTATGTTTTCTTTGTGAATTTCAATATTTGATCAACATTATATTTAAAATTTTTTTGACCACTTTGTTTATATGGCTCTTGATCATTTGTTGCTATAGTAACATTTGTATAATGTGAATAGCTTTGGTAATTCTTGTCAATTTCACGACCTGTAGAACAGTAATAGTTGAACCATGCCCTGTCAAAAGAGTCCCATTCTTCAACAGGGAGATAGTGCCTAAATTCTCCAACTGCAGCTTGAAGTATTGAGAACTTTGAACGTAAAAAATTGTCGATATCTTCTGGCCAGTTTACAGGAGTGGGATATATGTCGGCAAGTTCCCTATGGAAGGCTGCGATTAAACGTCGATTAGCTTCTCGTCTAAAATTGAAGTCTGCGAGTTTTAGAGAGAACAGATAAGCAATCCAAGCACCAAGGAGAGCTCCAATAATAGCACCTCCAACCCCGATCAATATTTCATAAGCTCCAACTTCCAAGCCTTCACCTTTTCAATATAAAATTCAAAATCATTGAAGGTGTTTTTGCATCATCAATTAAAACATAAGCAGTGATTATACAGTTCTGTTTATCATTTAAATTGTAATGATATACAGAAAGATCGTAAAATCTGATATCTTCAAGTTTCTGAAAACTTGTTATTATTTCATTAAACACTGAATTTCAGATATTATAAAATAAGGTGATTTCAGTAATAGGATTCATTTTGGTTGTCCCCGATGAATAGAGGGTCATTTGTTTATGAGGAACGATCTCGCTAAATCCGGGTCTCTAAATATCTTGACCGTCAGGCCGGCGTTTATGAGCACCTTTTCAATTGTCAGTGGCGAGTGATCCTCCGGGCTGACTAAAATTGCATAACGCGCCTTCTTATCTACTCCCACGGTATTTATCATGTCACTGTATGCGAACTCGTTACTATGCAAGATTGAATCTGTATTTTTTGCTTCAGTCACATCGACAAGGTATCGTCTAATATCCAGTATTTTCCCAAGAGCTTTAGCCTCAAGGTTCGGCTGTATTGCATTCTTCCTGTTAATTTTCCCTTAACCTTTAGAATGATATATTTTCCGTCAGCAAAAGGTGTTATGGTGTATTTTATGTTACACTCCCCGAGGCTGGGCATCATTTTGGTCACCGTCGAAGATGGCGGCCACTGGGGATACGACAGTGTCGGTTATCATTTTTTCTTTCGTAACAGGCCGTGATAATATTTGGTCAACTTTACAAATGTTTCAGGATCTCCCCCTTTATCCGGATGGTGCTTTAAAGCCATTTTCCGGTATAGACGGTTAAAACATCTAAGATCCATCTTCTTTAACTTTTCCCAGCTTGTTTCAAAAAGTCTTGCGGCTTCCTCCATGTTCACTCGCACTTTTTTCGGCGGAAGGTAAGTACGGTGGCGATTCATGAATTCGTGAAGGTAATCCTGGAAAAGGGAACGCCGGGGAAATTCGTAATCGAAATACATGATCACATATTTGACCAGATAGTCTCTTAGCCTGTCGGACATCTCCGTGCCAGCCCAAAAATTCTTATCATCATTAAGCTGGCAAACGGCATCAATAAAAAATTCATCCATCTTGATTTGGTTTAAATCCTGTGGTCTTTGAGCGGCAATGGCATCGAGAAAAAAACGCTGAAGATCAAAAATGGTGTAGACATATGCTCTCAGTTCGTTCGGCTGAAGAATACGCTCCTGAACCAGAAAGTACTGCTCAATCTCATCACGTGATTTCCCGTGGAGCACTTTAAATAGCTTGAGCGACATTTTACTTAGGTTGCGTTGGTCTATTTGAGCAAATTTTAGATAATGGATACGGCGTTTGTCGAATACATGAACACTCGGATAGGGTTCCGGTAAATCTGTCTTGGATTTGTCGAAAGACCGATCAAACCCCCTTATTACCCGTTTTATTTCAGGATTCAAAAAATCCCAGAATATATGGTCCAATTCGTCCTGATCGGGATACAGTTCAAATTTTGCGAGGGTTTCTTCAATCGATTCATCATAATAATAACCGTGTCTACCCAGATAAATGATGTGTTTGGAGGGGTCGGTGCCCAGATCGAAAACATCGCGGCTTTTTAAGCAAGAACCCTCATGGTACGTGTCTCGGATATAATAATGTGTCTGATCTTTTATTTTCATTCTTGCAAGATACATAATGATTAAACTTCTCGTAGCATCTTCAATTTATTGAAAATAATCGTTTTTTACGGCAACATGTTTCTGCAATCAGAATGGAATAATAAAATGCTGGAATATTGGAGATAAAGGCGTAATTAAAACATTATAATTGTAAAAAACTCCTTCAGACCCACTATTCCATTACTCCATTATTCCACTATTCCAATTGGGGCGAAGCCCCTAAATTTATCATAATGCATATAACCATTCGAGACAAGGACTGTTTTAATAACCCCTATGAAATTGTTTAAATATTCCCTACAACATTTCTGATGATCATTTCCAGCCCGGGCAAGGCGTGTTTGGCCACGGCAATGATTTGTTCAAAGGTTGCAGGAACCGGTAGATCCGGATCGTGAACATTGGTTATGGTCGACAGACCGAGAACTTTGATTCCGGCATGGACGGCCGTAATAACTTCCGGTATGGTTGAGAAACCCACCGCATCGGCGCCAATGATTCTTAGAAAGCGGACCTCGGCCGGTGTTTCAAGTGACGGACCCTTAAGTCCAACATAAGTCCCTTTCTGTAGAGGGATACCGGCATGTTTGCCGGCCTTTTCCGCTACCGCCGCCAACTTTGGGTCGTATGCATTCATCATATCCGGGAATCTGATCCCCCAACTATCCTCATTGGGTCCGATCAAAGGATTTGCCCCTGTTAAATTAATATGATCTTTAATGATCATAATGTCACCGGCCGTAAATTCGGGATTAAGACCTCCGGCGGCATTGGTCAGTATCAATATCTTGACCCCCAGCTCCTGCATAACCCGTATTGGGAAGGCCACTTCAACCGGCGAGTACCCCTCATAAAGATGAAACCGGCCCTGCATGGCTATGATCTGTTTGCCTTCCATTTCCCCGAAAAGAAGCCGGCCCGCATGGCTTTCAACGGTTGATTTTGAGAAATGAGGAATATTTTTATAGTCAACGCATTCAGATATATTTAAAATTTCCGCACTTTCTCCAAGGCCGGTTCCGGTCATCAGGCCGATTCGGGGTGGCTTTGCAATACGGGCTCTCAAGAATTCGGCTGTTTCAATGGCTCTTTTTTTATAATTTTTCATCATTAGGCCGCCCTCTGGGAAATACAACAAGCTCTTTAAATCAAATATCATACTAAAATCTGCACAAGTTGTGCTTTTAAAAGACGTTAGCGGTACGTTTATGGCATTGCATATCAGGCAAACTCAATAGTTGCAAGATTTAGATAGTGTCCATCCATAAATGGTCTTTTTGCCCAATCTCTGCGTTATGCTCAAAAAATAATCCTCAAAATATCAAATATATGCCTGCGGTTATTTTTTTCGCATGCCTTGATCTTGAATAAAAATCCTCATTTCTGGATGGACACTGCTATAAATTTATTGACCCTATGGTTGCAAAATCTCAGGATGCCGTAAGTCCAAGGCGTCCAAGGGTGACGCTGTAGTAAACTACCGCGAACCCTTGGCAACGAAGGAATTACGGTATTATGGGTTTTCCCGAAGGGTTAAAAATTTGCCATACGAAACGTTTTTTCCTGGAATTCACGCTGGGGTTATTCCAAAAGTCTCTGTTCGATATGCGTAACATATAGAAATATTTTAATAAAATATATTTTTTGCATATTTTTATGCAACTATGGGGTTGACATGGTTTTTTGCAGTCTATAATTGTTTACGGTTGTATTTAAGATATGCTATATCAATTCAAAGAACTGCTCTTTGTTTTACCAGGAGAATTAAACAATGTCTGAGCATGTAATCGGATCGGTAATGGTGGTAGGCGGCGGAATCACGGGAATGCAGGCGGCTCTGGATCTTGCTGATTCCGGTTTTTATGTGTATCTGGTTGAAAAATCGGGCTCCATCGGAGGGATGATGTCTCAGCTGGATAAAACCTTTCCCACCAATGACTGTGCCATGTGAATTCTTTCGCCCAAACTGGTCGAGGTCGGCCGGCACATTAACATAGAGCTGCTTACCCTGTCTGAAGTAAATAGCATTTCCGGCGAGCAGGGAAATTTTGAGGTCACCGTGACGCAGCATCCCCGCTACGTGGATATGGACAAATGTATTGCCTGCGGTTTGTGCGCTGAAAAATGCCCTAAAAAAGTGCCGGATGCATACGACGGCAACTTGAGCAAGCGCAAAGCCATTTATGTGCAATACCCACAGGCGGTTCCATTGAAATACGTGATTGATCCGGAACACTGCATTTATTTCATTAAAAAAGGCAAATGCAAAGCCTGCGAAAAGTTTTGCCCCACCCAGGCCATAAAATTCCACGACCAGGAAAAGCAAATCACCCTGAACGTGGGGGCGGTGGTTCTGGCCCAGGGCAGCCGGGCCTTTGATCCTTCGGTCCACGATACCTTCGGTTACAAAAAACACCCCAATATTGTAACCAGTCTGGAATTCGAGAGAATTCTCTCGGCTTCCGGACCCTACGGCGGGCATCTGGTTCGGCCTTCGGATAAAAAAGAACCGGAAAAAATTGCCTGGCTGCAATGTATCGGGTCCCGGGACGAACACCTGGGCGCTAAAGGATACTGCTCCGGAGTCTGCTGTACGTACGCCATTAAGGAAGCCATGCTGGCCAAGGAACACGGCGGCCACGATCTGGACACGGCCATTTTTTATATCGATATCCGCACGTACGGAAAAGATTTTGAACGGTATTATAACCGGGCAAAGGAAGAAGGCGTCCGGTTTGTCAAATCCAAGATCACCCATGTTGTCCCGGTTGACCAAACCGGCCGGCATGTAATCCGCTATGTGGATGCTTCGGGCAAAAGAGTGGAAGAAGCTTTCGACATTGTGGTTTTGTCCGTGGGCCTGATGGTCAGCGCGCAGGGGAAAGAGCTGGCTCAAAGCCTGGGGGTTGACCTGAATCATTACAACTTTGCAGAAACCGGGAGTTTTAAACCGGTTGCCAGCTCAAAACCGGGGATTTATGTTTGCGGGGCCTTTCAGGCGCCCAAGGATATTCCGTCTTCGGTGATCGATTCCAGCGCGGCTGCGGGTCTGGTGGGAACCCAATTGGCCGGGGTCCGTTGGTCTCTGACAAAAACAGAACATGTACCCGACGAGATTGACCTTAAGGGCGAGCCCTCACGAGTGGGTGTGTTTGTCTGCCGTTGCGGTACCAACATCGCCGGTGTTGTGGATGTACCGGCAGTTGTGGAATTTGCGAAAACGTTACCCGGGGTGGTGTATGTGGAAGAAAATCTATTTAGTTGCTCCCAGGACACCCAGGACAAAATGACTCAGGTCATTAAATACCATCAACTGAATCGGGTGGTGGTTGCCGCCTGCACACCAAAAACCCATGAACCGCTTTTTCAGGAAACCTTAATCAATGCACATATTAATAAATATCTTTTCGAGATGGCCAATATCCGGAATCAGTGCTCCTGGGTACATAAGGATGATCCGGAAAAATCAACGGAAAAGGCAAAAGATTTGGTCAAAATGGCGGTGTCCAGAGCCGCCCTTTTGGAACCCCTGACAGAATCAATCATGGCGGTCAATCATTCGGCACTGGTTGTGGGAGGAGGGGTGGCCGGAATGACGGCGGCCAAAAACCTGTCGGATCAGGGATATCATACTTTTTTAATTGAAAAGACAGATACCATTGGGGGCCAGGCGCGACATCTGCATGAAACCTGGCGGGGCGAAGATGTTCAAGGGTTTTTGGCCGGACTGATCCATTCGGTTCAGTCGGACCGGAATATCGATGTCTTCCTAAATTCGCAGATTACACAGGTGGACGGTTTTATCGGAAATTTTAAAACAACCCTCTCAACGAAGGGCCAAAGCAGCGTCCTTGAGCACGGGGTAACGATCATTGCTTCCGGCGCCTCCGAGTTAAAGCCGGACCGGTATTTATACGGTCAGGATTCTCGTGTGGTGACGGGGTTGGAGTTGCAGCAACGATTTGTTGATAATGATCCCGGGTTAGAGAATCTCAATACCGCTGTATTTATCCAGTGCGTGGGCTCGCGAATCCCGGAACGGCCCTATTGTTCCAGGGTCTGCTGTGCGCAGTCCATCAAAAGCGCCCTTGAGCTCAAAAAGATCAATCCCCAGATGAATGTCTTTGTTCTGTACAGGGATATGCGTGCGTATGGATTGCGGGAAGATCTGTATCGTAAGGCCCGGTCCATGGGGATCGTATTTATTCGCTTTGACAGGAACAAAGAATTTACCGTAGGCGTGGACCGGGAAGATCTCAAGGTCACCTTTGCGGACCGGGTTCTGGGACGATCCATGGAGATTCGGCCTGATCTTTTGATTCTGGCATCCGCCATTGTGCCTGACGCAAAAAATCCTTTGGCCCGGCTTTATAAAGTATCCCTTGATAATGACGGCTTTTTTGCCGAAGCCCATGTCAAACTGAGGCCCGTGGATTTTGCCACGGACGGTATTTTTGTATGCGGTCTCGCCCATGCACCCAAATCCATCGATGAATCCATCGCACAGGCCCAGGCCGCAGCGGCAAGAGCCGTAACTATTCTTGCAAAAGATTCTGTTCGGATTTCCCCGCTGGTATCCCAGGTCGATGTTGAAAAATGCGACGGATGCGGTGTTTGTGCCGAAGTCTGTCCTTTTGGTGCAATAATACTTGAAGATACCGTAGGAGCGGGGAATCGGGCCGATTATCGGTCAAAAAACATCATGGCGTTATGTAAAGGATGTGGCCTGTGTGCCGCCTCTTGCCCGCAGAAAGCCATCGATATGCTTCATTTTCGTGACCGGCAGATTGTCGCATCCATTTGCTCGGTTGCATAAATGGTCAAATATCCGAATGCCCGAACCGGATAAACCAAAGGAGATACCCACATAACCATTTGCCCAAAACTCAAGGTGATATAATGGAAGAATTTGAGCCCAAAATAGTTGCATTCCTGTGTAACTGGTGTGCCTATGCCGGAGCCGATCTGGCAGGTGTTTCGCGCTTACAGTATCCAACCAACATAAGAGCCGTACGGGTCATGTGTTCCGGACGGGTTGATCCTGTATTTATAATCAAGGCGCTTAAAGAAAGATGTGACGGTGTACTTGTGGCCGGGTGACATATTGGTGAGTGCCATTACCTGGAAGGTAATGTTCAGGCGGATAAGAAAATCCGTGCAACCCAAAAATTACTCGATCTTTCCGGCATCGGAAAAGAGAGACTTCACCTGTCCTGGGTATCGTCGGCGGAAGCCCGGCGTTTTGTGGAAATTGTCACACGTGTCACTGCTTCCATTAAAAGTCAGGGAAAATTTGATCCCGCAACCCTTGAATTGGAACTGGATGCAGCGGAGATGACCTTAGATGGTGAAACCACGCGGTGGATGATGAGCAAGCAAATAAAAATCACCTCACAAGGGGATATATACGGGCGCAAGTGGGATGTTAAACGCTATGAAGCGATTCTGGATTCTGTAATGGAAAGAGAATACCATAAAAATCTTATTTATCTTGCGATAAAACAAGGGGTTACCTCCATCGAAGATGTCAGTAATAGGATCGGGCTTGATCTTAAATTAATTTCTCACCTGGTTTCCGACTTGGAAAAAACGGGCAGGGTCAAATTCACAGGAATGACGGAAAGGATACCCGCTTTTGCGGCAGTATAAGGAACCAATATGGGATCGGTAAAAAATAATACCTGTGGGGCGATAATGGTTGTCGGCGCCGGTATTGCCGGCATGCAGGCATCACTCGATGCAGCCGACTCCGGCTACTATGTATATTTGGTGGAAAGGTCTTCATCCATAGGGGGGATGATGGCTCAGCTGGATAAGACCTTCCCCACAAACGATTGTGCCATGTGAGTGATCTCGCCCAAACTGGTCGAGGTCGGCCGGCATATCAATATCGAGCTGATGACGTGTAGCGAGGTCGAGAGCGTTGAAGGCAAATCCGGAAATTTTGAAGTAACCCTCGTCAACCACCCCCGCTATATTGATCTTGCCAGATGTACCGGGTGTGGAGAATGCGCCCTGCATTGCCCGGTAACCGCTGTTGATCCCTATAATATGGGACTTGATGACCGGAAAGCCACCTATATCGATTATGCTCAGGCGGTTCCCCTTGCCTTTACCATTGATACGGATACCTGTATCGGCTGCGGCAAGTGCGAAACCAAGTGTCTGGCACAGGCCATAAGATTTGATGATAAAAAGCGTAAAACCACCCGCCATGTGGGATCCATAATCCTTTCCCCGGGCAGTCAGGGGTTTGATCCCTCCGGGCTCGATTATCTGGGATACGGAAAATATGCCAACGTGGTTACCAGCCTGGAATTTGAAAGAATTCTGAGTGCATCCGGTCCCTATTCCGGCCATCTGATGAGACCTCTTGACCGACGAGAACCTGCAAAGATTGCGTGGTTCCAGTGTATCGGCTCCAGGGACATGTCAAAAGGTGCCAATGCCTATTGTTCATCGGTTTGCTGCATGTATGCCATTAAGGAATCCGTCATCGCCAAAGAGCATGCCGGAAGTGATCTGGATTGCGCTATTTTTTACATGGATATGCGAACTCCGGGCAAGGATTTTGAAAAATACTATAATGATGCCAGGGACAAGCACGGTGTCCGTTTCATCAACAGCCGGGTTCATACCATAGATCCGGTACCCGGGACCGGTGATCTTGAAGTCCGGTATGTGACGGATGGCGGAGAAGTGAAAACCGAAATTTTTAATCTGGTTGTTTTATCCGTGGGATTGCAGACATCTCCTGAAGCTATCCATCTGGCGGACAGGCTTGGCATAGAACTGACCCGGGGAAATTTCTGTAAAACAGGGACGTTTGAGCCGGTTGCAACTTCAAAGCAAGGAATATTCGTCTGTGGTGCTTTCCAGGGACCCAAGGACATTCCCCAGTCCGTGGTCGATTCCAGCGCGGCCGCGGCCGCGGCCGGTGAAATATTAAGCACGGCCCGTAACACCCTGACCCGGTCAAAAGAGGTTGTCCCGGAAATTAATGTAATCAACGAACGGCCCAGAATCGGTGTGTTTGTCTGCCGCTGCGGGATCAACATCGCCGGTGTGGTGGACGTGCCTTCCGTAACCCAATACGCAGCCACGCTTCCTTACGTTGATTTCGCAACCGAAAATCTTTATACCTGCTCCCAGGACACCCAGGAAATCATAACCCAGATCATCAAAGAAAAAAATCTAAACCGTGTGGTGGTGGCTTCCTGTACGCCGAAAACCCATGAGGCTTTATTTCAGGAAACACTTATAAACGCAGGGTTAAACAAATATCTCTTTGAAATGTGCAACATCCGAAATCAAGATTCATGGGTTCATAAAAATAATCCGGAGCTGGCAACAGAAAAGGCAAAAGATCTGGTACGAATGTCCGTAACAAAGGTTGCCCTCATGGAACCGCTCAAAGAGGCTGAGCTTGAAGTCAATCAGACCACAATGGTTTTAGGCGGCGGCATATCCGGAATGGCGGCGGCAAGGAGTCTTGCCCGTCAGGGGTATGAGACTCATATTATCGAAAAAAGCGATCGGCTGGGCGGCCAGGCTTTAAATCTATTCCGGACACCGGAAGGGGAAGATATCCGAGAAAAAGTAAACGGCTATATTGATGAAATCAACAAAAATGAAAAAATTCATGTTCATCTCAATACAACGATCACCCATGTTGACGGCTTTGTGGGTAACTTTGAATCGGAACTGTCCTCAAAAAATGAAAAACAAATTCTAAAACACGGGGTAGCCGTATTGGCAACCGGCGCATCGGAATTAAAGCCCGTGGAATATCATTATGGTAACGACCCGAGAATCATTACAAACCTGGATCTTGACAAAAAATTTATCGAAAAAGACCCGATCCTGAAAAATCTCACCTCAGTCGTATTTATCCAGTGTGTGGGCTCAAGGGAACCCCAACGCCCGTACTGCAGCCGGGTCTGTTGTGCCCACTCCATTCAAAGTGCATTGGAATTAAAACGGCGCCAACCGGATATGAACGTGTTTATTCTATACAGAGATATCCGGACATACGGCGAGCATGAATACCTTTACCAAAAGGCCCGTAAGACGGGCATTATCTTTATCAAATTTTCACTGGACAACAAGCCGGAGGTTACCCTTCAAGGAGACCGACTCCGGGTTGGGGCAAGGGACCATATTCTCGATCGACCGTTGGAAATCTCTGCCGATTTGGTAATTCTTGCTTCAGCCATCGTGCCGAACAGGGATGAGAAACTGGCGAATTTTTTCAAAGTGCCGACCAATGACGACGGTTTCTTTGTAGAAAAACATGCCAAGCTGGGGCCTTCGGAATTCGCCACAGACGGAGTGTTTCTTTGTGGGTTGGCCCATTACCCGAAACCTATTGACGAATCCATCTCCCAGGGGCTGGCGGCTACATCCCGTGCCGTGACCCTTCTGTCACGCAAAAATATATTTATGAGCGGAACGGTTGCAATGACCAACCCTGCCTATTGCAGTTCCTGCGGCGTATGTATTTCCGTTTGTCCGTACTCGGCGCCTTCTTTTATTCCTGAAGACGACCGTTTTTTCCCGGGCAGAGCCCAAATCAATCCCGTGCTTTGCAAAGGTTGCGGATTATGCGTCGCATCCTGCAGATCCGGCGCAATCCATCTTAAAGGATTCGATAATGATCAGATTTTTGCACAGATTTTTTCTTTGAATGAAGTCGTATAAGCGCATTAGGCACTAGGAGATTTTTAAGATGTCACATTGGGAACCCAAGATTGTCAGTTTTTTGTGTAACTGGTGCAGTTACGGTGCTGCGGATCTGGCGGGTGTGAGCCGAATGGAATATCCGCCGAACATCCGGGTTATTCGTATTCCGTGTACCGGCCGAATGAGTGCCAAGTTTATTTTAGCGGCTTTCAGGCAGGGCGCAGACGGGGTCTGGGTATCCGGGTGACATCCCGGCGAATGCCATTACCTGGAAGGTAATTACTATGCACGCAGAAAGTTTGCTTTATTTAAAAACCTTATTGAATATATGGGGATCGAACCCGGCCGCCTGCATTTTTCATGGATCTCATC
>CAZDAB010000055.1:0-1386 GCA_964502855.1 uncultured Desulfobacteraceae bacterium
CCAGTTATGCGGCTCCCCGGTAATCAGCTCAAACCTGTGACTGTCAACCAGATGCTCCCATCGGTCAATGGCCATGAATTTGACCAGTTGAAGGAACGATTCTATTCCCAAAGAACCCGGCCATACGGGGTCCTGGTAAAAATGAGCCTTGAAGAACCACTCATCCGGTCTTACTTCTTTTACCCCTCGAATAAAACCCAGCCCTTCAGGGCCTCCATTTTGAACGTAAGTTACGATCCTGTCGATCATGCGTAGCGCTTTTGCCGGCATTGCCAGAGGAGGAGCCGGATGAACCTCAGGATCATCCGGCCAAAGAGGGGCCTGGTTTTCAAAGTTGCAGGAACGGCTTCGCTGCAGCTCAGCCGCTGTGGGACAATAGGCTTGCTGATCCGCCCCCCGTATGCCGATCTGCCGGGCCAGGGCCTGTTTCGTGAAAAAACCGAAGTATGTATCGCCCGAATAAATTAGTTCAGTATCCTGCTGAACTTTAAAATCAAAATGTTCGATGATCATCTCCCCGGCTTCGGAAACCTTTGTCATCCGGGCACTCATGGATAATGTTTTTTTGTCCGGTAAAACCATACGATTCAACACGGCATTCCCGCCAAGATTTCTGAATTTCAGATCTTTTTCACTTTTAAGGGCAGATCCCAGATAGGCGGCCAGCCATCCACAGGGCTGGAGTGCGATTTCAAGCAATACGCAAAAGGGCATTGAAAATGATCGGTCTGCTTTAAAGTACCATTCATCAGGCGACACTTCATATTCGGCTTCTATCCATCCGCCCGGTTTCAAAGCCCATGCTTCGGGCTCAACCAAAACAATCCTGTCCAAAAATGAGTATGGAGGTCCCGGAAGTCTGGCAATTACCCTGTCTTTGTCAAACACTTTGTACGGCTCACCGAATGCTTGAGAAGGCTTGCCAACGGCAAATGCCAGTATTTTGTCACGGTCAAAAATGGCTGGTTTCCGAATGCCTCTGTCCTCTGCCCTCCGTCCTCTATCCTCAGCCTTCTGCCCTCTGTCCTCTGTCCTCTGATCCCTGAACCCCGAACCCTGAACCCTGAGCCCTTTCTTTTCCCATACCGCCTCTATCTCTTCACGGGCAATGCCTGTCATCTTCATGGACATGTCTTTGAATAACACAATCCGTTGCCCGTCGGAATACATGAGCGCGTCGGCAATCACATACGGTTCTGGGGCGTACCCGAATTCCTTTATTTCCACTTCATACCAAACATGCCGGGTTTCCGGAGTGACCGGCCCACGGCATTTGAGTACGCTCTCAACCCCGACAACCGGTTCATAGCAAACCCCGGGCTTTGACGTTACCCATCCCATACGCTGGATAAACACCCTGAGTGTATGGGCACAGCATTCATACAT
>CAZDAB010000055.1:1486-11342 GCA_964502855.1 uncultured Desulfobacteraceae bacterium
CCCATCCCATACGCTGGATAAACACCCTGAGTGTATGGGCACAGCATTCATACATTAAGGTTCCCGGCATAACCCTGTCATCCATGAAATGACAGGTCAGAAACCAGTCATCCGGATGGATGTCGGCTTCGGCCCGAATCAAGCCCAGTCCATAACGCCCGCCCTCAGGATCGAGCAGCAGAATCCGGTGTATCAGTTTCATCCTCCCGCCGGGCAGCCTGAGTGATTCAGAAAGTTCGATTCCATGGAAAAAAGGACCAAAACACATTGCAAGATCTCCCCGTCTCAGCGCTTCTACCGCATCATCCGCGTAGCTTTCCGTGGTAACGGGGACAAGGTTTTTCCAGTCAGAGGGCTTCATCCCCGCCCTGGCGCAGGTATCTTCCTCGGTTAAAATAATCCCGCCTGAATTTCGCACTTCTTCATGGGTAAAGAAGCCGGCACATCCGTTATGCATGCTTATCAGACGGCTGTTGCCGACAAAGCCTTCAAACCTGAAAAAGAAAAGGTATGTATCCCCCTGGCGCACAAAATGGTCAATATCGATCTCATAGCGAATAACATCCCCAACCCGGGGAAGTCCGCGATGGAATTTAACGATGGCATCGAGAAGCCGGTAACTCCTTTGTCCTTTGACCGCATGGTCGATACCCAGATACGAGCATAAAAAAAGGTCGGCCTGCCCCGCTTCGACCGATATGCACACCGGAGCATGTCCGCCGTCTAAATACCATGCGTCGGGGAGTACATCATGTTCCGTAACCACCCGGCCCGAACCCAGAGACCTTTTTTCTCCTTCCACCGAAATGATTCTGTCCACAAGCATCAGGGGTTCATCCGGTAGTCGCACCCTTACCTTGTAAGTATCGACCACTGCAAACTCCGGCCCCAGCACACGGGCAATCGAGCCGGTGGCAAACTCCATGCACATGTCACGACTGAAAGCCGGTTTAGCCGGTTCTTTTATTTTTTCTATTTGTTCTCTATTTTCTAAACCGGGTTCTCCAACCGGTAAACTATTGTCTGAAATAAGGGTCTCCATGAGACGTGTCTGTGCGTCGAATGTTTTTTCAAAGCCTCTGGTTAACTCATTTGAAAAATCAAGAAAGGTCTTATGAGCATCGGCGGTGGCTGTATTGCTCTCTGCAATGGCGTTCATTATCTCTTGATATTTTATGCCGGACACAGGGTGCTCAATGTCGGGCACCGGATGCGGGTCGGAGTGAAGCAAAGTACTCACTGGATCGGGGATGCTGTCCTCCGACCCCTGACCCCGGACCCCTGACTCCTGATCCCTGCCCCCTGACACCTGAAACCTGACACCTGAAACCTGTCCTCTCTCCTCTGTCCCGGGCATAGACGGACACGGTGTTTTTCCACCCACGATCAGCTTTATCTGAAGATCTGATTTCCGCTCTGTAATTTCACTGATAGTCGGGGCGTATGCATGGATCCCGTATAGTTTTTCAAGATCCACCCACACCTTTTCCGCAATCAAAGTTCCCAGAAATTTAAGCACGGAAAGATGGTCGTCTTCACCCCGAAAGCATGCAGAAACTGCAAGGTGAGGCTTTTTATCGAGGATCCGGTTTATCATACCGGTGCAGGAAGCATGGGGTCCCATCTCAAGGAAGATACGGACACCGTCTTGATAAGCCTGCTCTATCAATGTTGTGAAGTTAAAACCGGAAATGGCTTGATCGAGAATTGAGGTTGCAGCGCTTTCATCTGTGGGAGTGTAGGAGCGAGCAAGTGCACAGCTGTAAAACCGGACGTCTTTTGGAGGGGTGGTGGGAAACATGTGAAGCTCTTTGTAAGCATCTGCCACCGGAGCCGCGGCATCACAGTGAACCGTAACCACTCCCTCGAGAAAGACGGCCTCACAGCCAAGTTCCTCGATAGCGGCCTTTACATGATTTTGTCTGCCGCCGATCACACATTGATCAGGAGTATTAACAATCAAAAGTTTTGCAAAAGACCATTTGTCGATAACCGTGCGAACGCGATCAGCCGGGCGATTTACAACCGCGGCGCACCAGTTTATATCTTCATCCATGGGGATTCCCCATGCTTTGCGTGCAGCATTGCAGGGTCCGGCAAGTTCGGTAGAAAACAGGTCGGTAGCAAGCATCCGTTTTAACATGTTGTCCCGATCCGGCCATGCGCCCATAGCGAAAAGTGTTGCGGATTCTCCAAGGCTGTATCCGATAGTCGCATGGGGTGTTATACCGAAACTTCTTATAAGATTGGCCATAACCCCGCCGTGAACCACTTGTCCGAAGATCATATGCAACGGATTTGAAATGATGTTGTCATGGGCGGCTTTTTCCCAACCCGGTTCCCATGATGTTCTCCACGGCACATAACAGTCCGGGATAAGCTGGCGCTTTAATTGATGGGTCACGGCATCCATTTCGCGAAGAATTTCCGGCCACAGCACACCCGTGCCTCTACCCATTCCAACATAATGGTTTCCCGACCCGGGAAAGACAAAGGCGATGTCACCGGTCATACCCAAAGGATGGGGAGAATAACGGATACCCCCCGGACCGTTCATGCGTTTGGGGGTATCAGACAAAATCGTGGTTTTAGCGTCTCTGATAAATTTCTCCAGTTCAAAGATACTGTCTGTGACAATGGATATTGCAAATTTTTTATCTCTATCCAATCCGTTTTTAAGATACCAGGACCGGGCCACCTGTTCGATCTTAGGATCTGGTTCCAAACCTTTTTCTGACGACACAGAGGCCGGGTCGGGTCGGGTCGATGAATCTTTGACATGAAGATGAAGGGCCTCAAGACCCTCGATCAATGTATTTTTACTGTCTCCTTCAACCACAAAAAGGCCCGGCGCCATAGCACCGAGGGGTCTTTTTCTTTCCCTCGTTACCTTTTCAGGTATCCGCTCAACGGATTCATATTCAACGCTTTCGAGGATTATATGCATGCAGTTGCCGTCTGTTGTCATGGCGCCGGTGCATGCCCTGCGGGGACCGTCTTTTCTGTCTCTGAGCCAGTATTGCGGAAAAGCGGGCATATGAAATGCGCCGGTTTGCCAGGATTGATGGCCGGATTTGATAAAGTGAGTTAAGGGGGGAATGATCTCCTGGTACAGGCACAGGCTGGTTTTAACTAACGACGCCAATCCGGAGGCGGCTCCGGCATGCCCGATGTTCGGTTTTACGGATCCGAGGGCACACGGTTTTTTACGGCCTGCAAAAAACTCATTAAGCGCTTCCGATTCAACCCGGTCTTCCAAAGGATTACCGCTGCCGTGAGTTTCAAAAAAGCTTATCAAAGACGGTGAAAGGCCTGCATCCTCAACGCTTCGTTTCAGGGACAGAATATAAGCGTTTTTTGACGGTCTATGGGTGTTAACACCCCCCCTGCCGGCCTTTCCGATTCCCTTGATAACAGAATATATCCGGTCGCCATCTTTTATTGCCCGGTCAAGCCTTTTAAGTACCAGCGCTGCAGCGCCTTCGCCGGGAAGCGTTCCATCCGCCGACCGATCAAATGGACTGATTTTGTGGCTTCGGGTAAACGGTCTTATCTGATGGGATGTGATGACATTGCGAACATCACCGCAAAGATCAACCGCTCCCACAAGAACGGCATTGGTTTCTTTTTGCTGCAGGGATCGCACCCCGATTTCAAGAGCTTTCAGACCGGAGGCCGCTTCATTGGATACCACATAGCTCGGACCTCCGAAACGAAATTCTCTGGCGATCCTGCTGGCGATAACTCCGCCAAGGGCGCCCAGGGTTCGGGTGGGGGTAAGGGGCGGTCGAAATGCATCACGTAACGATTCCAGCCAGATGCCGGTTTCTTTCTCATCATCAAGAGTTAATCCCGGGCGGTTTGCTTTTTTCCACTTCCGAACTAAATTTTGCAGGTGCCAGCGGAGGTGAAAATCGGTGGCTTCAAAGTCAAATTCGATGCCGATGTAGGCCCCCATGTCCGTTCGTTCCTGTCTAAGGGGAAGGCCTGCATCTTTCATGGCGTCGGCGGAGACTTTGAGCATTAAAAGATGCTGGAGAAGGATATCCGGAATTTCATTGGGAGGTATTCGAAACTCTCTGAGATTAAGAGAGAGTTCATTCATGTATCCCCCCCAGGCTCCCTGTCCGTCAAGAATGCCCTCGGCGATAGTGTCACACCCGTTCCACCGGTCTTCAGGCCTTTTTGTGATGATGGATTCTCCTCTGAAAATGGTTTCCTGAAACTCTTTCAGAGATTTTAAGGGGCCGAAAGCAGATGCCATGCCAATAATTGCTACAGGGGGCTTTTTAATTGAAGATTGATGATTGATGATTGATTGATGATTGGAGGTTGAAGCATGATAATCGGCGATTTTCAATCGGCAATTTTCAATTTCAGGGTCCCATTCTTCAAAAAGCAGGTGGCTGTTTATTCCTCCGAATCCGAATGCACTGACAGCAGCTCGCCGGGGAGTGTCTTTATCCTTCCGGATCCATTGTTCCGCCTGGGTTTGTACTCGAAACGGACTGTTATGAAGGGGACTTTTAGCCAGGGGCTTACTGAAATTGAGTGATGGCGGCAAGGTTTTGTTTTTTAATGCCAGAAGGGTTTTGATCATCCCGGCGGCGCCTGCACCGGTTAATAAATGGCCGATCATAGATTTGACGGATCCGATGGCGCATTGTTGATTTGACCAGCCGGACTCACCCCAGAGCGTTCTCAAGCTCTGAAGTTCGACGGCATCTCCCACCGGTGTGCCGGCGCCATGGCATTCGATGAGATCGATGTCTTGAGGAGACCAGCCCGCGTCGGCATAAGCGCTGCGCATGGCCCGAACCTGGCCTTTACTGTCAGGAGCCAGAAGATTGCCCCGCATGTCATTGGAAAGCCCGATCCCTTTTATTAACGCATAAATATGGTCTTGATCCCGCAAAGCGTCATCCAGCCTTTTTAAAACAAGCATGCCCACGCCTTCTCCCACCACCAGACCGTCTGCACTTTGGTCAAACGGGGCACAACGGCCTGAAGGGGATAACGCCCGGAGCTGGCTGAAACCGACCTGAGTGTAAAGAGATTCCGGTCTTGAGACGCCCCCGGCCAGCATGGCGTCTGCACGAAAAGAACATAATTCATCGCAGGCAAATTTAACGGCATACAGGGATGAGGCACAGGCGGCATCCAGGGTATGGCTTCCACCGCCCAGGCCGAGTCCTTCGGCAAGTATGGCTCCGGGCAGGCTGGTTACCCTGCTGGCCAGGCATTCCTCCCAGGAAAGCCGTATCTGTTTATCCGGAGCAATATGGCCAAAAAGTTTTTCTTCAAAGGATGTTCCCAGTATCTTTCTTGTGATTGAAGAGGAAGCGTCCGTGGGCAATGCAATAGCAGCAAGAACGGTCCCGATATTTTCTTTATTCATCGACGGGGTCACACAGCTTGATAATGCTTCCCGGCCCGTACTCAGCACCATTTGATGCAACGGATCCAGTCCTTTTAACAGTTCCTCGTCAAGATCAATTCCTTTGGGATCGAATTTAAAATCATGTATCAGACAGGATCGCTTTGAAAAAGCTTTGTCCGGCATGGGATCGGGATGATACATAAAATCAGGTTCAACGATCCATCTGTCCCGGGGCACCTCAACCGTTGCATCAACCTTGTTAACGATGTTTTGCCAGAAGGCATTCAGGTCCGGAGCCTCGGGGAATAGACACGCCATTCCCACGACAGCGATGGGTGTTCTTTTTTTCATAATTTTGATCTGATCTCAGACTTCAGGTTGTCAAGGTTCCAGAGCATGTTTTTGAACTTGTGGATATTAGAAATAGAAATCCGAAAGATATTGTCAGCAACTTCTTGGTACATGGGTTGCAGTTCATTGACAAATAAATTTTTGATATTCTGATCATCGAAATATTCAGGTAGGATTCGGTGCAGATTTTTTAAACAGACAGTTTCATCAATCATTTTGTTTTAATTTCCTTTTTTCGATGTTATGATTTGCTCTACAGTTGATCGTCAGTGAGCGATTAACTGGCGTCCATCCATAAATGGTCTTTTTGCCCAATCTCTGCATTATGTTCAAAAAATAATCCTCGGAATATTAAACATATGCCTGCGGTTATTTTTTTCACATATCTTGATCTTGAACAAAAATCCTCATTTATGGATGGGCACTAACTAAGATTTATGATTTTCGTACAATAGTTATATAAAAAAAACAATAAAATGTCTGTAATGCCGGAGTAAGATGTTTTGTAACCGTTCACGGTTCAGACGCATGAAAATTACTTCCTAATGTGAAATAAAATTCATAGAATTTAGGAAAAACTCGGTTTGCTGCCATTGTCGGTCATAGGTATCTAATCGAAATTTCAGCTAAAATATTTAATTGATATTTTTGGCATGATTTCTGCTTTCCATATCTTTCAAACTCAGAGCTAATCTTGGAGATATATTCTCCGAGATTATTATATAATGCGATAACATGCCACCCAACTTCAACATCAATATAAAAATCATGTAAGGGATGGAAACTTACAAAGATTACACTTAAAAAGGGAGTTTGAGGTGGCATTTAATTTGTAAAGCCAAAGCTGAAATTTTAAAAGTTCGGACGACTCCGCACTTATTTTGGGTGACGGCTCAACCAAACCAAAAGAAGCCTTGAAGCAAACAAAAAAAGCAATTCAAGGCCATTAAGAAAGGCAGGGCATTTGATTGGCCCTGCCTTTTTCTGTTCAGGCTATAAAGTATAAACAATTTCCTCCTTGCATTTTCATAAGGGGTGATTATAATTTTAAATTATGAAAGAACATGATGAAAAAATACCGAATCCAAAAGAAATTGAAAAAGAAATCGGCGATTTTCTTGCAAAGAAATTCGGCGGCAGTGTTAAAATGGTATCTCCCCTGGTTGTCCCCCATGAAGTCAGCTCCGAAAAGCCAGGAAAGCCGGCCCCAAAAAAAACAAAAATTAATTTCGACTTAAAACCCGAAGAGCTTATCTCCTATCTTGATCAGTATATCGTGAAACAGGAAGATGCCAAAGCAATTCTGGCCACAAAAATATGTACCCATTTCAACCGCATAAAACGTGCGGAAACCTCTTGTGATGACATGAGTGATATGGTCGGCCACATCAAAAACAACATACTCATGTTCGGCCCGACCGGAGTTGGAAAAACATATATTATAAAACTGATCGCGAAAAAAATCCAAGTTCCTTTTGTAAAGGGTGACGCAACCAAATTCAGCGAAACCGGTTATGTGGGCGGTGATGTAGAAGATCTTGTCCGGGATCTTGTACGAGAAGCTGACGGTGATATTGAACTGGCTCAATACGGTATCATCTATATTGATGAAATCGATAAAATTGCGTCAAACCGGAATATTATTGGTGTTGATGTATCACGGTCAGGGGTTCAGCGCGCGCTTCTGAAACCCATGGAAGAGACCGAAGTCGATTTAAAGGTGCCACATGATCCGATTTCGATGATTCAGGAGATCGAACGTTTTCGCAAAACCGGCAAACGGGAAAAACGTGCGGTCAACACCAGTAATATATTGTTCATTATGAGCGGCGCTTTTGGCGATCTGGCCCGGATTGTTAAAAAACGGATTGTCGACCACGAAATCGGTTTTGGAGCAAAAATTAAAAATTACCGGGATGATAGTGACATTCTTCAAAAGGTTAAAGCCGAAGATTTGATAGAATTCGGATTTGAAACCGAATTTGTCGGCCGTCTTCCGGTAAGAGCTATTTTTGAGAAGTTGACCGAAGAGGATCTTTTCGAAATCTTGAAAAATCCCAGCAACCCGATCATTCTCGGTAAAAAACTCGATTTTGCAGCATATGATATTGACGTGAAATTTGAGAACAAGACCCTTCGTATTCTTGCTGAAAAAGCCTTCAATGAGAACACCGGTGCCAGAGGCTTGGTAAGTGCCGTGGAAGGAGCACTCCTTTTGTTTGAAAAAAAATTGCCATCGAGCGATGTTAAAAAATTTCCGGTAACGGTTTCCGTGATCGAAGATCCCGAAAAATCGCTTGAAAACATGATGATATTATCAAACCGCAGCAAATTACATGAAACATTTGAAAAGCTTGCTCGTGAAGAAAAAGACTATATCATAAAGTACTTGTACTCAAATAAGAAAAACCTGGCGGAAAAATACGGTCTTACGTTGACCCCTTCTCGCATTGAAGTTGTGGCCTCTTATTACTCCAATCATACAATGGATATTGAAAAGGTAATCAACAAAATCAAATCATTCTATGATGACATTAAAAAAATAGAACTGATCTTTTTTAAAAACAACGACATTAATATTGTCCTGGAAGATGATGCCATCGATTTTATTATTGAACAATTTGAAAAGAAAGATATTACTGTTGAAGATTATTATGAACAGCTGAAAGACGATTTTAAACACGGTCTCAACCTGATTCGAGAAAAAACCGGAAAAAACCGTTTTTTTATCACAAGAAGCGCTCTTTTGAATCCCGAGGCGTTTATAAGCAAACTCTATAAAAATGAACTGAGCCATAGCTTGTTGCCCGACGTATGACCCCTGAACCCCAATTATCAATATGATCGGAATATCAAAACTTTACTGTGGAACCGTTGAGCCGTCGGATGCCCTTCGTTATGGGCGAATGTCGTCAAAATTACCTTCCCACCTTTTACAGTTTTCCAGCGATAAACGGCCGGTAATCGTCTGGAACATTACCCAGCGATGCAATTTAAAATGCGTTCACTGTTATGCCCACGCAAAAAACATTGCTTTTGACAATGAGCTTTCAACCACGGAAGGCAAAAATCTGTTAGATGATCTTGCAGAATTTGGGGTTCCTGTTATTTTGTTTTCCGGAGGTGAACCTCTGATCCGAAAAGATCTTCCTGAACTTGCCGCCTACGCCGTTAAAAAGGGCATGAGAGCGGTTATCTCGACAAACGGGACCCTGATAACCCCTCAAAAAGCACAAACGCTTAAAAAAATCGGTCTGTCATATGTGGGCATAAGTCTTGATGGAATGGAAGAAATTAATGACCGGTTCAGAGGTGTCAAAGGGGCTTTCAGGTCGGCTTTGGAAGGAATTGAAAACTGTAAAAAGGCGGGTATAAAAGTTGGGCTCCGCTTTACAATCAACAAATCGAATGTGGCTGAAATCCCAAAAATTTTTAAGCTTCTCCAAGAGATGGATATTCCGAGAGCATGCTTTTATCATCTGGTGTATGCGGGTCGCGGAACAGATCTCTTAAAGGACGATCTGTCCCATCAGGAATCCCGAAAAGCTGTAGATCTTATTATGGATCTTACAAAAAAATTGCATGATATGGGCCACATTAAAGAGGTGTTAACCGTGGACAATCACGCGGATGGGCCGTACCTTTATCTGAGACTGCTTAAGGAAAATCCGGAGCGGGCCCGGGAGGTTCTTGAACTTCTTCAAATGAACGAGGGCAACAGCTCCGGCATAGGTATCGGTTGCGTCAGCTGGGATGGAGAGGTGCACGCCGATCAATTCTGGCGTCATTACAGTTTCGGCAATGTCAAAGATCGGCCCTTTTCTGAAATCTGGACAGACACCTCGGACCCGCTCATGAGAAAACTTAAGGAGAAAAAAAAACACGCCAAAGGAAGATGTGCAACCTGCAGATGGCTGGACATCTGCGCCGGCAATTTCAGGGTACGGTCCGAAGCGGTAACCGGGGATATCTGGGCGCCGGATCCGGCATGTTATTTAACAGATGAAGAAATAGCGTGAGACCTTTGCAAAGCATCCCCTTTTGCCCAATTTCTGCGTCAGACTCAGATTTTAATCCTCAAAATACCTAAATGTATTCCTGCGGTTAAAATCTTCGTCTTCCTTG
>CAZDAB010000056.1:0-11315 GCA_964502855.1 uncultured Desulfobacteraceae bacterium
TTTCTTCTGCACTAAGCGAGTGAGGAACGTTAGCTGGCATGATCAGCATTTCTCCCGAATTAACCTTTTGAGTCTTTTCCCCGATAGTGATTCTGGCCCGCCCGTCCAAAATATATACCACAGCATCAAAAGGAGCTGTGTGTTCACTCAACCCCTGGCCTGAATCAAACGCAAAGAGAGTAATATTGCCGACATCTTTTTTCAGCAATGTCTTACTTACCACAGAGCCATCAGCATAATTTACATGTTTTTCCAGATTGAAAGGCATGCCTTTCCGTGTTCCGGTTTTATTGTTCATGACCGCCTCCTTTTTTGACATGAAATACGTTTACTGAATAGTCGTTTGATTCCAAATGGTTAAGCCCATTTTTTTGCCCGGATTAAAGTAAAATGCTTATTCCAATCTATTATATCCTAATCTCACACCTTTAAATTTTACGACCACACTTCAAGGCGGTGACCTTCAGGATCAAAAATATAAAATGCTCGCACCCCCCATACGCGTTTAATTTTGCTTGTTTTTATCCCAAGCCCATTTAAGCGCAAATGAGTTGATTCAACATCTTCAATCTGCCATGATAGCGTTATCCCGCCGCCATTTGTACTTTTTATTGATGCACAATCTGCATTGGCGATACTTAAATATGTGTTGTCCATCAGGCGGAACTCCACAAACCATTTCGTTTCATAATGGATTGGAAAGCCGAGTATATCACGGTAGAAGCTGACCGTATTTTTCCAGTTTCTACAATACAGAATCGTGTTGACTCGTTTAATTGTTTGCGCAAACATCCCTTCTCCTCGAAGTGTTTTTATAGCCACCATTTTTCACTAAATTTAGACGTTATGAGAATGCTGCAAAATTCAGATACAGTGCTAATTGTGGGCGTTGCCTCTTTTCAAGACTAAGTAATTCAACAGCTGATCCATAATTTTATTGGGTTCTAAAAAACCTGGTCCTCAGGGCCAGGTCATAGATCAATGGCTCTGCCCGTATAAATCAACCGGAGTAATGGAGTACTGGAGTGTTGATTTAAAAAAAAGAGCTTTAAACTTTCAGATTTTCTCCAGGGATCTGTTTTCTGAGAGCGATGAAAAAAGGGGTTTCTTCCATTACTCCACCACTCCAATACTCCAGTACTCCGTAAATCGTTAAATGCCGTCAAACTAAATCCCCTCTGGGGATAATCAAAGCCGGGCCCTCTGGACCCGGATCTTTACTTGAGCTTTTAATCAGCTGATAACCTTTTTTCATGGTTGCTTTCCATTTAACTATATATGTATCGAACATTAGATATTGATTCGCTGCGAAAGAATTACAACATAAATTAGTTCGTATAATGATAGAAAATTTAAAATAGGTTACGGCGCTGCTTTCTTTATGGTAGGTATTTTTAATGGATTTTCGTAAAGTGTGTCGCTCGATTTTGCTGTTCCCCGTTCCTTTGGCTTTGACCGGAAAAACTCCTTGCCAAGCTGCATTCTGCAGGTTTACAAAATTTCAATAGACCTGTTGATAGACTTTGATGATCACGCTTCAAATGAAAGTTAAGCCAGGACGGGGTATGGTTAAGTTCCCACATCCTTGGCGGTACACATCCGGCAATCATCTGTTGACTTTCTCCTGAAAATGCCCACCGCCGGTAAGCTCTGACCCAAACACATTGTCGTTCAGGGAAAATTTCGCAGCGACCGTCTCTGCTGCCGCCGCAGGCCCCGTTTCGTGTATGCTTCGGACATTGAGATTCCGGACAAAGAAAGGCCACATGTTGAATTCCGCAATCTCCGCATTGCTCACACCCCAGTAAAAGCTTTTTTATAGAACTCTCAAACTGGTGGATCATTTGTTTGGCACCCGGACGACCATCGACCCAGCCACATAACTTGCCGAAAAATGGAGCGGCTTTGGATTCAAAAGAAAATAATGCCCCATGCAAGGACTTAAGTATTTGAAAATGTATCTTTTCGCTAACTCCCAAAGGCGGCGGTTTTTTCCCGAACTCCGGCACCGTCAAATCACAGATGCCATCCTTTGGAAAGGCGTAAAACCCTCCGCAAACCGGAAAGTCGAACTCGATCAGAAATTCTTTCCAGCCAGGTCCAATTTCCTGCATACGATTCAGAATACGACCCGCAATGTCAAAATCATGATGGATACCGCCGATGTGCATCCCTCGATAGCCGAGTCCTTTGAGTATGCCGCCCAGCTTCGCCGTCCGTTCAACAGCCGTGTTACGTCCCTGCTTGGGATTACTCCATTCAACTTCAACCTGTTTCAGCAGCTTATCGGAAACGACTGCGCCCGGCACGGCTCCCTGATTCATGATCCTTGCGGCTCTGGGAGTCAGAACATAAGTGGATCCGATCACGGGAATGTCTATTCCGGCCAATTGTAACATGCTGATTAATTCGGCAAATTTGTATGCGTCGTATCCCAATTGAGTGATTACAAATTGTCCACCGGCGGAAATTTTCCGGCAAAGCTTGGCGTACTGGGCAAAGCATTCGGCTTCGGTGTATTTGAACGGTGAAACCGCGCATCCCGAAAAAAATCCGTCAGGATCACCGGATTCATTCATTCGTTCACTGAGCTGCTTCAACATCATGAGCAAATTCACAGAATCCAGATCGAATACCGGCGCCCCTTGACCGCCGAACCCCTTACCGGTGTAATCTCCGGTTAGAGCCAGTAGATTTTTCATACCCATCATGGCAAGCTGTAACGCCCGGCTTTCCATACCGACTCGATTCAGGTCTCGACAGGTAAAGTGCACAATTACGTCCATTCCCACTTTAAAAATTTCGTACTCCATAACATCCGGACTCAGTGAGGGGTTTCCTCCGGGATTATCTGTTATTGAAACTGCTGAGATTCGTCCGTCGGAAAACGAATCTTTTGCAATTCCCATAACCGTGTCAACGGATCTGCCCACCGATTCTTTTCCGGGAACCAGCTCAAGAGTGATGATAAAATCGTCTGTATTTAGAAGGTCGGTCTGAAATACACGCAGCATAAAAACCTTCCCATGTGTCTAAGTTAGGGGCTTCGCCCCAATTGGAATGTTGGAATGCTGGAATAATGGGTTCTGGGCCTCCGGCGCGGAGAGAAAATGCAATATTGGGTTAATGGTAAAATTTGTGTGGACGATAAAATAAAAAATGGCTAATATCCTTTTAAAAACCAACCCTCCAGTATTCCACCATTCCATATTCGAGGCAAGCATTCAAGCCTCAAAAATTATCCTATATTTTCATTAAGTTGTAGAAATTCCAAGACGTTAAATTATGATCGGTTTTGGTGATCGGCTTTTGTGAACAAAAGCCGATCACCATTGGATGCTGTTTCATTTACCCCAATATGGCTTTGAGATCCTCCTCAGGTGTCTTGATGGGCATGATATTAAATTTTTCCACCAGTACGTTGAGAACGTTGGGGGAAACAAAGGCGGGCAGGCTGGGTCCCAGCCGGATGTTTTTCACGCCGAGAAAAAGCAGCGTTAGTAAAATGGCGCATGCTTTTTGTTCATACCAGGACAAAATCATGGAAAGCGGCAAATCGTTCACACCGCAATTGAACGCATTGGCGAGGGCCACCGCAATCTGAATCGCCGAATACGCATCGTTGCACTGCCCGATATCCAGCAATCTGGGAATTCCGCCGATGTCTCCCAGGTCTTTGTCGAAAAACCGGAATTTGCCGCAGGCCAAGGTTAACACCACACAGTCATCCGGCACCTGCTCAACAAACCGGGTATAATAATCTCGTCCGGGTTTGGCGCCGTCACATCCGCCCACCAGGAAAAAATGACGAATGGCTTTGTTTTTCACGGCTTCGATAATTTTGTCGGCCACACCCATCACCGCATTATGACCGAAACCAACCATTACCTTTTTACCGTTTTGATCTTCCGAAAAACCGGGAAGCTTTAGTGCTTTTTCAATGACCGGGGTGAAATTTTTGTCAGCAATATGCCGCACCCCGGGCCAGCCCACAAGACCGGTGGTAAAAATATGGTCTTTATAAGAATCCCTTGGTTTTTGGATACAGTTTGTGGTCATAAGAATGGCGCCTGGAAATTTATCAAACTCTTTGGCCTGATTCTGCCAGGCAGTACCGTAATGCCCGTAAAAATGCGGATACTTCTTAAGTTCCGGATAACCGTGACAGGGCAGCATCTCCCCATGGGTATATACATATATCCCTTTGTCCTTACTTTGCTTGAGAATCTCCTCAATATCCTTTAGATCATGGCCGGAAACCAGAATCGCCTTTCCCTTTTTGGCGCCCAGCGGCACCGGTGTGGGTACTGGATGACCATATACACCGGTATTGGCTGCATCCAGCAGCTCCATGGCCTTGAAATTAATTTCACCGCATTTCATCACAAATCCGATGTAATCCTCTACGGAAAGGCCTTTATCCAGCGCGGCTGCCATTGCCTCATGCACGAAAGCATAGACCGTATCATCTTCCCGGCCCAAAATGGCCGCGTGGTCCGCATAAGCAGCCAAACCTTTGAGCCCGTAGATAAGCAGCTCTCTTAGAGATAGAATATCTTGATCCATTGCCGGATCTGACTTGACCCCGACCTGTTCGCCCTGGTTTACCAGCGCTTCTTTAGTTGCCTCCGGGATAAAGGTTGCAGGGCCTTGTGCAAAATCCACCGTACCTCCGGCTGCCGTGACTTTTTCCTTAAGGTCGTCACGCAGCCTCACCGTCTCATTGATCAGCCGGACAAAGCGATTGGAATCAAAATCAACATTGGTTAAGGTTGAAAAAATAGCTTCACAAGTAAAATGGTCGAGCTTGTTATCATTGATGCCAACTTTTCGGCCTTCCACCGCAACCTGAGACAGCCCTTTAACCGCATAGATCAACAAATCCTGCAACGCCGCCACATCCGGCTGTTTGCCGCACACACCGATTTTGGTGCAGCCTTCTCCTTTTGATGTCTGTTCACACTGAAAACAAAACATAAATTACCTCCTTTCAAGGTTTTTCATCTGAAAATCTTTAACTTTAATCGGAAAATAACAGACTAAAAATGAAAATACCTTGATTTAAGTCAAAAATAACAAAAAAAATATTTGGTTGAGCGAAATCTTGAATCCGCTTAGGAAGAGTTTTATAACTACAAAAGTCCGCCCCAAATGATTTGAGGCGGAACTCCTCTGATAATTAAAAAGTAGTTTATTGGTCTGCAGGGAATACTTCTTTTGGTTTGGAGGTATTTCCGGTGGCATTGGGATAGTCTGTTGCCTGATATGCTTTTTTATTATGCTTGATCAGATCCCGAGCCTCTTCCATATAATTATTATACCGTTTCTTGCATTCATAGAAACCGTGCCACCAGGCATAATCCGGAGCCATCATGGCCGTACCCATACGGGCTCTCCTTCCTTCATGATGCCAGAGTTCATAGTATTCGACTTCCAGTCTTTCATCGAAAAATCTGGTTTTGTCCAGCAGGCCGTTATCGTATAGCTGATTCAACATTTTTTCGGCAGGTTTAAAATAAACATCATTATACTCTGAGACGACCTTATCAAGCTTGACATAATGATCGTTTACCCAGGTTTTCCCATGACATTGGGTGCAGACCACCTTCATCTTATCGCGCTCCGTCTGCCAGTCGGTCTTGGCCGGAAACGGCTTGAAGTCAGAAGGCCGGATGGTCAGCGGTGCCTGGATCTCCCAGGATAAACGCTCCGTAACATCGTGGGTGGTTAAGGTTGTCCCCGCTCCGGACATATGACAGGACGCACACGTGGGACCCCGAAAATCCACGCCCGGCGACCAGGTGCCGGGTGCGGCGGTCCAATTGTAATCGTCACCATGGGCGGTGTAGATATCGCCGTGCTTTGACTCCATGTAAATTTCGATCTGCGGATGGTCCGGACCCAGGTGGCATTGACCGCACGCTTCGGGCTTCCTGGCTTCCATGACCGAAAACATATGACGGGTGTGGCAACTGGTGCAGCTTCCCTTGCTGCCATCCAGATTGATTCGACCCACTCCGACGTTGGGCCATGTCTCAGGGTCAAGGGTGTTCTCCTTCATTCTCAGTACCGTACCATGACAATGGAAGCAGCCGGAGGCTCTCTCGACATCGCTATTCATTCCCTTATTCAGCCAGGGGTCGATTTTCCATATGATTTCAATTGTATTGGCATGTTTACTTTGACTGTATTGCTTGGCTTCATCAGGATGACACCGGGAGCAATCTTTGGGCGTGACAACGGCAGCAACCGGAATCTTATATTCACGGGTTCCGTAAGGTTGGTCGGATCGTTGGTACTGCTTGTAATGCTCCTGACTTACATCAGGATCAAATGCTTCGGCTTTATGGCAGTCATAGCAGGTGATGTTGGCGCTGGCATGACGACTATGAGCCCAGTCGGCAAAAAGTCCGGGATGCTCTCGCTTGTGACACTCGATGCAGGCGACGGCCTCTTTGGGCATACTGCGCTCAATTCGAAATTCTTTCTCTTTTATAACATTCTGGGCGATTCCGACAGCAGCCAATGCCCCGATGATTATCAAAACCATCGGTAAGGTCCAAAACCATGGTTTTTGAATCATTGGCTCTCCTCCTTTCTCTTAACTGTTACCGTTTTTATAACCCTACCCCTCTGTAACTGATTTCATATTGTTTATAAGCATACTGTTCTCTGGCAGTATGCACCAGATCCCTGTGACAATTCACGCATCTTTTTTCATAACCCGGTCTTGCAAAAATCACTGACCGGTGCGCCAGCATTGCTCCTCTTTTGTCGGGCATGTAAAGAATGTTACGATGACATTTTTGACACTGGTCGTTCTTAAAAGAAGCATATGTCTTTTGGCGCTGAAGTTCGTGGTCGTACCGGGTCATGTCTTGTGCGAAATGAACAAAAATATCTTTTATTCCATGAGCGGTTTTCGCATAAAAAAATTCGAAGGTGTCGTGGGGAGCCGGTAGATGGCAGTCCATGCAATCCGCAACAAATCCCTGTTCATTGTTTACATGAGTTGACGTCTTCCAGGTATTGTAAGCGAACTCGATTTCGTGACAGGTTGCGCAGAATTGCGGTGTCGAGGTCCGCACCATTGTGTAATAACCGAGACTGAACAGAGGAAATGCGATGATAATTCCAACAATAATAAGTAGTCCGCTATATATGGATTTCTTCATCACTTATCCTTGGTTTAAATTTTTGAGTTGATGGTGGAAAGAATAGGATGAAAAATCGAAGCGTACGCGTAATCGGAATAAAAATAAATATTTCATAAAATTATCGTCGTGTCAACAAAATGAATAGAACTTAGGGGCTTCGCCCCAATTTGGAGTAATGGAATAATGGGTTTAGAGGAGTTTTTTACAATTAAAATGGTTTATTTCCGCCCTTATCCCCAATATTCCAGCATTCCAGTATTCCATTCTGATGGCACAAAGGGGTTGCCATTAAAAGACTATTGATTTTATATAGTTGTAGAAATTCCGAAACGTTCAATTAGGAGGATTATGGAAAGAACTGTGATTGTTGTCAAAGCTTGAACCGTGAATAATATTATTTTTAAGTTGAAATTCAATGTGTTAGTGTTGATATCAAAGCTTGATTTGTGAGGATAGAATCCATAGAATGCCTAATAATCCGTGTTTATAAACGGAATGGAGATCTGGCAATAGGGGCATCTTGATATATTAGAAAAAACGGCTAAAATTTACGTCAAACAAGAGAACGATAAACAATACCGTAAAGGGCTGTCATCATTTCCCGCAAATCGGGGATGCGACTCATATCGCTTTTGTTATATGCAAAGTGTGTAACGGATAGACATCCGGTAAGATTTAATTCGTGGAGGTAAATATGATACCGAGAATTTTTGTCAACTGTAAAAATTTTAATAACACATGTTCAAAGATTAAGGATATTCGATCAAAAATAAACGAGTTACTTGATTTATTAGGACAAAAAGGCGGACTATCTTGGGATGAAAAGCTCTACGCTTTAAAGCAAAAAGACTATCATAAAGCGCTTGAAAAATATTGCGATGATTGTGATAATTTTTCTCCTGTTACAGAATTGAGTTAACAGCGTATGAATGGTGTTAAATTTGGACGGCCCACTGGAATCATGACGATACGGCGGGACGAATGGAAAGGGATCCTCCCGGAGGACGTGAGGTTGCTGGCCGAGGAATTAGCTGTTTCATCTCCTGATCCGTCTCAAATCGTTCCTCTGACGTATATCCTTTTCAGTCGTTGTATGAACTTTTTGGAAAGTTCGGATGAAATCCTGTGTTCAAAAACATCCCCTTCCGGGGTTATCCCCCTTATGTTTCCATCTTTTAAAAACATCTGAAGAAGCTTTATTCCGGTTTCCATCCGCTCATCCGGATTCCCAACCCGGCCGTTATTCATTGAGGGGTCGAAAATGTTGACACCTTTGTCTTTCAGCCGCTTTATAAAATTAAGGATTCTTCCCAGCCTGAGAAGGGTAACGGATTCTATCCTGGTGGTGGTGTGCGATAAAGGCAAAGCGCTGGAGCGCATGAGAGAAAATGTATTGGGAAGTATATTAAGTCGCGAACATAATTCAAAGTCCTTGCTGCCGGGAGCCGGATAGAAAACGGATACGGCGGAAAGCACTCTTTTTTGGGCGAGAAAAATCAGGTCTGACAGGGAATCCTCTGCGCTTTGGAATGGGGCCCCGACAATCACATACCCAACGGCGTTAAGACGGTATTTTTCTGCAAGAACCAGCACGTTGTCAAAAGCTTCCCGAACATCAGGTCTGTTAAACCGCCTGAGCTGTGCCTGGGATGTCGAGCCCAATGATAAGTTCAGGGTCTTGAAACCGGCTGCTTGCATGGAACACACCAACGCCTCATCCAGGGCAGTTGGAAGAAGTCCGTTCATGGCTCTGAGTTCCAGTCCGAACCTGTGGAAACGGTGTTTTATTTCATCCAGAAGGTGAAGGAACCATTTTTTGTCCAGAGAAAGATTTTCATCTTCAAATTCGATAAAGCCGGCGTTAAATCGGGTTACGGCCATTTCGATTTCTTTTACTACGGATGTTACGCTTCTTCGCCGGTAGGGGACATGGGATGATGCACCCACGGCACAGTATGTGCAGTTCATGGGGCATCCCCGGCTGGCGGTGATCAGGGCACTTCCTTTGGCGCCCCGTTTGTAAAAATGTTGCTTTATCAGATGGGTCGCAGGCAAAGGAAAATGATCCGGAGCAATCATTGTGGCGGGGTCATTGAGTTGAAGGGTTCCGTCGTCCTTGCGAAAAACAATCCCGGGTGTTGAAGCATAATCGGTTCCTGTTTTGAGTGCCCTGGCAAGTCGCGGCATGGATACCTCGCCTTCCCCCCGTAAAACAAAATCAACCGCTTTATTCTCCATAACACTGATGGGCAGGGAACTGGGATGGTGACCGCCCAGTACGATTTGGCATTCAGGATGAAATTTCTTGACGGACGCCACGACGCTCAAAGCAACGTCAACGTAGGGCGTAAACAGGGCGGAAATTCCAACCAGAAACGCCCCGGAATCCTTGGCAATTTTGCCGATATATTCGAAACTATACCCAAAATGTCGATAATGATGAAACAGCCCAAAAGGAGATCGATCCGGCTTTAGGTAATATTCTCGGAGATAATTCATTTCCTTGGGAAAATCGATGATTCGGGATTTGGAAGTGGCAAGCCCGTCAAAGATTTCCACTGAGAACCCCTCTTCAAGGAGAACGGAAGCAATACATGCAAGCCCGTAGGGAATGGTTCTTTTTGATGTAAGATAAAAATCCCTCACCGGCGGCTGTATGAGAAGAATGTCGGTCATTGTTGCTTACCCCGAAAATTTTCGGCCGCTCTGGAGGCTGTTCGGATGTCACCTGGATCGGTCGTATTCAAGTGAATTTCGATGAAGAGGGCCCAGCGCCATTTTTTTCCCAAAAGGCGAGATGAACCTTGACATCGTCCGGATGCAATGTCAACTCAATGTAAGATTTTATTTCCTCACGGGAAAAGCGTCGGGTGTCAAAGGTTCCGACGGTGTTTATCCGGAAGGGAGCATCAACTATATGGTGGATCAGAAACTGCAGGAACTTGCCGAAGGACTTAAACAGTTTGCAGGAGAGGAAGCAAAAGAAGAAAAAAGGAGTTCCAAAAAAACCTGAAATCAACGGGAAGTTGAAATTAAATATCTTTTAATAGCTCCTGGTTTGTGCCATCAAAATGGAAGAATGGAGTGTTGGGAGTAAGGGCGGAAATAAACCATTTTAATTGTAAAAAACTCCTTTCCTTCAACTTGGTTCAGGACAAGCTCACCCATCATTCCAATTGTGACCTGCCCGCTCGTGCCTTTCAATGGCAGGCGGGGCGAAGAGAACTAACTTGTTGTTACTTAAGCATAGTGGCACAATGTGCCGCACCGAGAAGGGCTGCTTTATCGTTTAGAATGACGTTAACGGGTATATTCTCAAGCAACTCCTTAAACCTTCCTTTATTTGTGAATGCTGCCATAAAAATATCTTCTTTTAATTTGGATAAAATTTTCGGGGGAATCCCGCCTCCCAGATAAACCCCGCCGGTGGTCATACCGGTTAAGGCTAAATTGCCCGCAACGGCGCCGAAGATGGAGACAAACATATTCAGTGCTTTTACACATCCAACATCTTTATTCGCCAAAGCGGCTTCAGTGATGGCCTTGGCCGGGTCCGGTTCTTTTAGCTTTTGCCTTAACCCGTCCGGTTCGTTTAAACGATCTGAGTCTTTCAACCACCTATAAATATTCACCAATCCGGATCCGGAAACCACTCTTTCAATGCTCACATGGCCATAACGCCCATGTAGATACCGCCACAGCTCATCCTCTGCTTCGCTATTAGGCGCAAAATCAGCATGACCGCCCTCTGAAGGTATTGGCAAGTATCGATCGCTCTGATAAATCAGCATGGCTATCCCAAGACCCGTTCCCGGAGCAATCAGGGCAAGATCCCGGCCTGTTACAGGCTCTGCCGGATTTAAAGGAAAGAATTCATCGCTGTTCAATAGCGGGATGGCTATAGCCGTAGCGGTTACATCGTTGACAAGTCTGACATGATTAAAGTTAAACTGCTCCCGGATCCGAGATTCAGACACATTCCAGGGCAGATTGGTGGGTTTAGACGCGCCGTTTATCACAGGACCTGCAATTCCAAAGCATGCATGGGTAACAGATGCCGGATGGATTTCAAGAAATTGCCGGATAAGGGTTTCCAGAGCAGGGGCATTTGGGCTTGAAAAGGTCTGAATCACTTGTGGCAGAGGACGCCTTTTTCCC
>CAZDAB010000057.1:0-11223 GCA_964502855.1 uncultured Desulfobacteraceae bacterium
CTACAGCAAGAGCCCGGGCAATGCAAAGGCGCTGTTGCTGCCCGCCGGACAGGCCCAGCGCCGAGTCGTTCAGCCTGTCTTTAACCTCATCCCAGAGCGCTGCCTGAACAAGACTTTGTTCTACACGATTTTTAATAAGGCTTTTGTCCCTGATCCCATTTACCTTTAGACCATATGCAATATTTTCAAAAATGGTCTTGGGAAAAGGATTCGGCTTTTGGAACACCATGCCGATCCGGTTGCGTAAGGACACCACATCAACGGACGGTGCATAAATATCCGCGTCGTCGAGTAACAGCTGTCCCTCTACACGAGTGTTCGGTATAAGGTCGTTCATGCGGTTCATGCATCTTAAAAACGTGCTTTTGCCACAACCCGATGGACCGATAAGGGCCGTGACCTGTTTTTCGTAAAATTCAAGGCAGACGTCATGTAACGCTTCAAAGTCACCGTAATAAAAATTCAAATGCTTTGAAGCCATTTTCAATGGTTTTTCCATATGCATATCTTTTATTGCATGCGCTTCCTTAGTCGGGAGCGCCATATGATGGCGATCAAATTTAAACCCAGAACCAGTACAATCAATACCAGGGCCGTGCCGTATTGAAGAGGGCGCGTGGCTTCAATTTCCGTGCCGGCGGTGGCCAGAACATATATATGATATGGCAATGCCATTATTTCATCGAACACAGAGGATGGCAGGCGCGGTGAAAAAAATACCGCAGCAGTAAACATTATGGGTGCGGTTTCACCCGCCGCACGGCTGATTCCCAGAATACCGCCGGTCAATATACCCGGCAACGCCGCAGGAAGAACCACTCGGAAAATTGTTTGCAATTTGGTAGCTCCAAGAGCCAGGGAAGCTTCACGGTAAGTATCCGGTACAGCCTTGAACGCTTCTTCGGCAGAACCGATGATAACGGGCAATGTCATTGCACCCAAAGTGAGTGCTCCGGAAAGGAGGCTGACGCCAAATTCCAGGTAGATTACAAAAAATGCCAGGCCAAAGAGACCAAAAACCACGGAAGGAACCCCTGCAAGGTTGTTGATCCCCAGGCGAATAATTCTAAGAAACCGGCCGGGGCGGGCATATTCGTTTAAATAGATTGCCGAGGCCACACCAATGGGAAAGGCGAAGATAATCGCCCCCAGACTAAGACCTATGGTACCCACAATGCAAGGAAGGATGCCTCCCTTGGTCATGGAATCCATGGGCGGCTGGGTTAAAAATGTCCAGTTAATGGCTCTCCATCCATTAGAAATTATGAAATATAGTATAATCACAAGCGCAATACCATTAATCCAGGCAGCGGCACGGAAAATGCCAAACACGACTTTCTGAATGTATTTACGCCTTTTTATGGAAGAGGAAGCTGATTTCGTAATTTCGCTTTTGATTCGTTTGATTTTTTTTGATGTTGTTTTTAAATGAGAAAGCGAAAAATTGTCCATAACTTTGATTCTTGTTGTTTGCATAGTGTCTGCGCCTAAAGCGACGCCTCCCCAACCTGCCTGTATTTATGGGAGATATGCTCAGCCATGATATTAAATATAAACGTAAAGATAAAAAGCACAATCCCGGTGGCAAATAGCGCATAGTAGTGATCGCCGCGAAACGGTGCTTCAGCCATTTCAGCAGCAATACTGGCCGGCATTGGCCGTACCGGGTCAAAAATCGAAGAGGGTATCATGGCGGCTCCGCCCGCAACCATCAGCACGACCATGGTTTCACCGATTGCCCTGGACATGCCTAAAATAACCGCCGTGCTTATACCGGAAATCGAGGCCGGAAGTATTACCCGAGCAATGGTTTCCAGATGGGTCGCCCCAAGCGCCAAGGAAGCCTCTTTTAGATTGGTGGGGACACTGAAAATGGCATCCTCTGAAATACTGCAAATGGTGGGAATTGACATAAAGGCCAGCATCATGGATGCATTGAAAATGTTCAAACCGGTCGGGATATCAAAGACCTCCTGTAAAAACGGTGCCACCACAATCATTCCGAAAAAACCGATGACCACCGAGGGAAGTGCCGCCAGAAGTTCCACAACGGGTTTAACAATCTCCCGGACTGTCTGCGCGGCCATTTCCGCTAAATAGACAGCAGTCATCACTCCCAACGGAATGGAGATAATAGCGGAAAAAAGAGTGACGACTAATGATCCGATGATCAGCGGCAGTATTCCGAATTCCGGTGGATCATAAGTGGGATACCAGTATTCCCCAAAGATGAAATCTTTTACCGAAACTTGCTTGAAGATCGGCAAGCCCTCCATAAATAGAAATACGGAGATCATAAAAAGAATTGCGATGGAGGTAGTTGCAATAAATAAAAAGAGATAATGCATCCATCGTTCTTTAATTTGGCGGATGTTTGCCATTTTTCTTTCTCGTTTCCACTTTCTAAGCCGTTAATCTTTTGTTTTCTATGAAGACAGTGACGCGCAATGAGAACATTGTGCGTCACTGTTTTAAACTTTTTTCTATGGCAAATTAATACAAGGGTACGTAACCTGACTCCCTAACCAGCTTTTGACCCTTTTGGGGGTGGAGTACGTAGTTAATAAACTTGACCGTATCGCCCGTGGGCCAATCCTGCGTGAACATAAAGAGCGATCGGCTGATGGGGAATGATCCGTCCAGAGTTGTTATTTCGGATCCAACCACTTCGTTTACGGACAGCGCTTTTACGTCTTTATTTAAATATCCAAGACCGATATAACCGATGGCATATTTATTTTTTGCTACAACTTGAGCCACGGCTCCGTTGGAAGCTTGAAGCAGGGCGCCGGGAAATACCTTTTCCTTTTTCATGACCTTATTCTCCCACACCTCATAGGTCCCTGAAGACGTGTCACGGGATATAACCACGATCTTTTTATCCGGTCCACCCACGTCCTTCCAGTTCTTAACCTCGCCGTTATAGATTGCTTTTAGCTGATCCATGCTAAGATCCTTGATGGGATTGCTTGGATGCACCACAGGCACGATGCAGTCGTATGCAACTCGGAAAGGAACCGGATAAACCCCTTTTTCAACGGCAAGTGTTACTTCTTTACCTTTGATGAATCTGGAACTGTCCGCGATATCGGTGGTACCGTCAATAATTGCCTTAATACCGTTACCGGATCCACCGCCGGAAATAGAAATGGATACCTCAGGATTTCCTTTCATATAAGCTTCCGCCACTTTCTGAGCGATGGGCAGAACCGTTGTAGATCCCTTGATTACGATGTTGCCTGCCAAAGCGAATGATGCTGATCCTAAGAACATCAAAACAAGAATTGAAATAAAAAAATTTCTCTTTTTCATGTGGTTACTTCCTCCTAAATATTTAATGTTTAAAAAAAATTAATAATAGTTGTTAATTGTTAGATTTCTGTTAGCAACATGTTAATATTCCGTTAATTTTCTTTCACGTCACCCTCCCTCCTTGGGATTTATTCCTTTAATAAGAAACCATCGACTATCGTGTTTTGTGTCGTTGATTTAATAATGTTCCTTTAATGTTTGGAGCTGATTAGGTTAACGTTAGATTTTTATGAGAAAATTAAATTAAACAGAACATATGGATTGGAGAAACGGCCCGTCAACGGTTTGCCAAGGTGGGCATGGTTGAAATCTGGGGTGGTGAAAATCGCCGTGTATACAGATGGAATTTTAATCCCATTTTAGTTCCATATCTTAAGGTTTCAGGTTTCAGGTGTCAGGAATGATGAACAGAGGCGCCGACACCTGACACCTGAAACCAGGCATACGGGAAGGAATAAATATGGGATATTTTTTAAAGCCATATTATGGGCAATTTTAATCATCCCAGTTGAAATCTATATATTTGAGCGATGAGGTCTACTCTGCTGGAAGGTGCAACGAAAAGGTGCTTCCCTTTCCGGGGGTACTTTCGACGGTTGCGTAGCCCCCGTGCGCTTGGCTAATGTGTTTTACAATGGCAAGACCGAGTCCCGTGCCCCCGAGGTTGCGGCTGCGGGCTTTGTCCACGCGGTAGAATCTTTCAAAAATTCTTGGAAGGTGCTCTTTTGTGATTCCAATCCCATGATCCTGAACGCGGATAATAATCGAATCCTCTTTTTGAAAAGCTGAAATATGAACGGAACTCCCCTCATCGCTGTACTTGATGGCGTTGTCCAATAGGTTGACAAGCGCCTGTTCCAAAAGGGGGGGATCGATCATGGCGACCATGTTCTCTTCACAAACATGATTAATGGTCATGTTTTTTAAATCAGCTTTTTCACGGCAGTTGCCAATGGCGGTCCGGAGGACATTTTTAATGGGATTTTCCCGGAGTTTAATTGCTTTTTTTTCGTCATCTTGTTCGATTTTTGAAAGGCTGATCAGATCTTCTAAAATTACTGTCAGACGATTCACATGTTTTTGGATAATACTAAGAAAACGTTCAATTTCCTCAGGATCCTTAACGGATCCGTGGCGCAGGGTTTCCACAAACCCTTTGATGGCAGTAAGGGGGGTTTTGATTTCATGGGAAACATTGGCTGCAAAATCTCGTCGTATGTTTTCAAGCCGCCTGACCTGGGTTACATCGTTCATAACGACCAAGACGCCAATTTGATCACCACTTGAATCACGCAGGGAGGTACTGTGTAAATATATAATTCGTTCTCCCCCGCGATACAGGGTAATGTCACCTTCCAGATGGTCTGTGCTGGAAAGTGCTTGGGTTACAAATTGCTGTAATTCAGGATTTCTGATAACTTCTTGAATGCTGCGGTTTAACATATCTTTTGGGATAGTTTCAAAAATTCGAGCAGCAGATTGATTAATGTTGATGATCCGTTCATCCATATCAAAAGCTATAACGCCTTCTTCCATACTTGAGAGAATAGCTTCCAGCTCATTCCGCTGGTTGATAATCGTCTTGATGCGATCATCAAGTTGGGCCGCCATCTGATTCAACGCGTCAGCAAGACTCCCGATCTCTTCCAAATCAGTTTCCGGCAAGCGATGTAACAAATCTCCGCGTGCAAAATGTTCGGCCCCCTCTTTCATCTTTTCAATGGGTCGGCTGATTCGACGCGAAATATAAAAACTGATTCCGGCTGCAACAAATGCAATCAACAGGCCTCCAAGGGCGATTTGAGCTTCAATGGATTTGAGCTTTTCGTCTATGGCTGTAACCGGTAGCGAAGTCCGTATAACAGCAGCAATCCTTTTATGGTCCATTAAAGGAACAGCAATATACATCATTCTCTGCTGAAGCGTGGTGCTGAATCTTATGGATCTTCCCACGTTCCCTTTTTTGGCCTGAATCACTTCGGGACGCAACGCATGGTTGTCCATTCTGTCCGGATCATCATCGGAATCACCAATAACAGTCCCGGAAGGGAGAATTACGGTAATACGGGTTGTTGAAGGTTTTCCGAGTTCTTTACATAAGGCATCGACGACTTTGGTATCCAGTGGCCCCAGAAACTGGAGTATCTGTTTTTCCAAAAGGTACGCTCTGCCCCGAAGATCGCTGGCTATCCGGTCGAGGTAGAATTCTCTAAGAGAACTGGTGGCGTAGATGGTAACTGCAACCAGAGAAATGAGTGTGATCAAAAGATAAGAAGGATAAAGCTGCCAGAGTAACCGTTTCTTTTTTTTCATGGTTTTTCTCTAAATCGATATCCAACACCCCTGACGGTTTCGATGTATTCTCCGAAAGGGCCTAGTTTTTTTCTTAATCCCACAATCTGAACGTCGACGCTGCGGTCGGTGACCGGATAATCATCCCCCCGAACCGCTTCTACGATTTGATAACGTGTAAAAACCCATCCCGGCCTTTTGGCAAGGTAATGAAGCACCTGAAATTCAGTGTAGGTCAGTTCAACAGTCTTACCGTTAATCCGAACATCCCGTCTGCCGGGATGTATAATAATCCCATGGTGTTGAATAATTGATGTTTCATCATCTGGTTTTATTGTTTTTCTACGCAAAACAGCCCGAATCCGAGCGATCAAAATACGGGGGCTAAAGGGCTTGGTGATGTAATCATCTGCTCCCAGTTCCAATCCGGTAACGATATCCGCTTCTTCACCTTTTGCTGTCAGCATGATGATGGGTATATCCTGTGTTTTTGAATCATTTTTCAGCGTCTTGGCAACTTCCAAGCCGTCGATTCCGGGAAGCATGAGGTCGAGAACAATCAAATCCAACGCCTCGGACTGGGTTATTTTCAGGGCTTCCTCACCGGATGTCGTGCAAAGAACCTGATACCCCTCTCTGGACAGATTGTATCTAACGAGTTCTAAGATATCTTCTTCATCTTCGACAACCAAAATGCGTTTATTCAGCATACGAACCCCTCCCTATAACCTGTCCGAGCTTAGCCAAAGTTTAATATAATTTCTATCATACTTTATCATATTATTAGGAACATGTTAATATAATATAAAAATGTAATAGTTCTGTTATAAAACGATGAGCATTGTGTTAGATTTTTGTTGTGAAGGCCGTTTCCATTGCACTTTTTTTAAGCCTCATCCTTATCCGGCACCCAACCCATATTTAGGATTGATTTGAACGCTGTGCCGTGTTATGTGCCCCCATTGAAAATGTTGGCGGGCCTGAATCCACCGATTGCTGCTAATTTGATATAACCTATTAAATTTAAATAAATTAATAATGCCTCAAGAATATTACGTTCTGATTATCGGTTATGTTTTTGGGTTTTACATGGCCTGGAACATCGGCGCCAATGATGTTGCCAACTCCATGGCTTCTGCCGTGGGGGCCAAGGCAATAACCATTCGCCAGGCCGTATTTGTCGCCGGAATTTTGAATATCGTCGGCGCCGCATTTATCGGTTCCCATGTCACCAATACCATTCGCAAAGGGATCGTCTCAACCGAAGTTCTAACCGATCCGCATCTGGCCCTTATCGGCGCACTTTCAGCCCTTCTCGCCGCCGCCCTTTGGGTCAGTTTTGCCACCTGGAAGTCATTGCCGGTCTCAACAACCCATTCCATTGTAGGCGCTATGATCGGCTTTGGTATAATGGCCGGCGGTTTCTCGGTCATCAATTGGACCAAGCTCGCCGCAGTTGTCATGAGCTGGGTTATTTCCCCTGTGTTTAGTATCGTCATCGCCTTTTTAATGTTTAAGTTAATCGTATTAACCATATTGTCTAAAAAAGATTCGTTTGCCGGGGCATTAAAACTGTCTCCTTTTTTTATAGGGATGGCCATTTTTATTGTTATATTGTCGTTTCTTTTCAAAACTCCTTTGGGAAAAAAATTGTCCATCGGAACTCCGGTTGCAATTGTCGTGGCAATGGTTTTGGCACTTATTTTCGGATTCGCCGGGAAGTGCTTACTAAAAAGGTTAATTAAGAATAAAAAATCAAATGGAGCGGAAGAGATATTCCGGCGTATACAAATTGGGACATCTTGCTATGTCGCCCTGGCACAGGGGGCAAATGATGTGGCCAATGCAATCGGTCCTCTGGCCGTGATTTATTTTTTGGTAAAGACGGGCGGTGTGGGTGCTACGGTGCCGGTCCCTGTTTTTCTCCTGATGTTCGGCGGTATCGGTATTGCCTGTGGAATCGGAATGGCGGGGCACCGTGTTATGGAAACCATTGGCACAAAAATTACGACACTTACCAATACCCGCGGTTTTTCTGTTGATTTCGCGGCGGCAACAACGGTTCTTGTGGCTTCAAAAATGGGCCTGCCGGTTTCAACAACCCATGCCGCCGTGGGCGGTGTCCTGGGAGTCGGCCTTGCGCGTGGACTCGAAGCGGTCAACTTTGGTATTATTTATAAAATTATGTTATACTGGGTATTGACGGTGCCTACTGCTGCCGTTACCAGTATGGTCATATTTAAAATACTGCAATTCTTATTATAGAAAGGGATGGTTATGCGCGTACCATTTTTTAAAATGTTTATGACTTCACCATTTGAAGGTCTTCAGGAACATGCCGAAAAAGTCATGGAATGTGCCTGGGCTTTTCAGCAGGCCATGGAGTGCTATTTTGCGGACAAATGTAAAACATTTGAAGAATTCAGACAAGAAGTTGCTCAGATTGAAAGTCAAGCAGATGCCATCAAGCGTCGCATCCGTGGGCACATTCCGAAACGAACCATGATGCCCATATCTAATTTTCTGGTGTTCAGGTATTTAAGAGAACAGGACCAGGTTCTTGACGCAATGGAAGATAGTCTTGACTGGATTTCTTATAGAGGTGAGTCAAGGATTCCTCAGGAGCTTGAAAAGGATTTTGCTCTTTTAGTGGATGCTGTTATTGATCCCATCGAACAGTTGATCGAGTTGGTAGTTGAAGCAAGATTGTACTTTAAAAAGTTCTCCGAAAAACAACGAGTAATCGTCAAGAATATAATCCACACGCTTCGCCGGCAAGAACACGAAGCTGATAACTATGAAGATATTATTAAGAAAAAGGTCTTTAACATAGGTGCCGATGCCGTTACCATATTTCATTTGGTCAGACTGGCTGAAACAATAGGCTCTATTGCAGATCATGCTCAAAATGCCGGCGACATGATGAGAGCAATGCTTGCAAAATAGAGGAAATTACTTTTTCCTAAGCATTAGTATCTATTTATTGAAATCACATCATGTTTGCACATGATTTATGCCATAGTCAGATTGAATATTTAAGGAATTCTATCGATTTTTATAGAAAAGACAGAGCCAAGCGATACCACAAATCATCAATATTCAATCGTCAATATTCAATTTGGTTCCGGCTTTGCCGGGTTGGGTTTTTATAATTTTAAACATGAGGTGGTTATTTGGACTTTCCGCTTGTCTGGGCAGAGGTCGACCTTGAAGCCATAGCTCACAACGTGCGTGAATTACGGCGAATCACAGGTTCCGGGGCCGGTCTGATGGCCGTGGTAAAAGCCAATGCTTATGGTCACGGGGTGATTGAGGTCACCCGGAAAGCCCTGGAGAACGGCGCGGATTCCTTGGGGGTCGCCAGAATAGAAGAAGGAATTGAACTTAGAAAAGCAGGGTTTAGTGAATCGGTTCTGATTTTTGGGTACACACCGCCGGCACTTGCCCACAACCTGATAGCGTTTGATCTGACCCAAACCGTATGGTCGTACACCACCGCTCAAGCACTTTCCGATGTTGCTGTTTCTTCCAACAAACGGATCAAGGTTCACCTTAAAGTGGATACCGGAATGGGCCGGCTCGGGCTGCTGCCGGACTGCCGCCGACCTTCTGTAACAGAGCAAAATTTAATGGGTAACGCTATCCGTGAAGCCATGTCAATTTCGTCACTTGCGGGTCTTAAACTGGAAGGCGTATACACTCACTTTGCCACGGCAGACAGCTCTGATAAGTCATATGCCGGAAAGCAATTTGAAATATTTGTTGATTTCCTAAATGAGCTGCGCCGTGCCGGAATGAATCCCCCTTTGTGTCATGCGGCCAATAGCGCAGCGATTATAGACATGCCCGAAACCCACCTGGATATGGTGCGAGCCGGCATCGCAATTTACGGCCTCTACCCATCCGATGAGGTGAATAAACGTAAAATTGCGCTAAAACCGGCCATGACGTTAAAATCAAAAATTGTTCATTTAAAAAAAGTTCCCTCGGGTTTCAAAGTCAGTTACGGCAGCACTTATCAAACCCCAAAACCCACAACCATTGCTTCAATTCCCGTGGGATATGCGGACGGATATAATCGTCTGCTCTCTTCCCGCGGACAGATGCTGGTCCGAGGACGCAGGGCTCCGATTGTCGGACGAGTCTGCATGGACCAGACCATGCTGGATGTGGGACACATCCCTGATGTGGATTTGGAAGATGAGGTGGTAATTTTTGGCAGACAGGGATATGAATCCATAACCGTTGATGAGATTGCCGCAACTCTGAACACCATCAATTATGAAATCGTCTCTGCCTTAACCGCCCGCGTACCCAGAATTTACCCTAAACTTTCATAAATCGAGGATTTCGAAGAGCAGGCGCCGGAGGTTATGGTCGGGACACCCCATCTAATCTTCATGGATATGGTTAGCAAGATGACCGAGTTCGGGAAAAATAAGGGCCTTGCAAGCCAATTTACAGGCTTTAAGGCTTCCCGGCATGCAAAACACAATGGTTGCTCCAATTATGCCGGCAGTGGCACGGGATAAAAGCGCGGCAGAATCTATCTGTTCAAAACTAAGCTGGGCAAAAAGGGGCCCAAATGCCGTGAGTTCTTTTTTAAAGAATGGACGGACCGCTTCAATGGTAACATCTTTGTTGCTAATGCCGGTGCCGCCGGTCACCAGGATGACCTGAGCACCATAATCGCTTATGGTTTCATGAAGCGTTTGGGTTATTATTCCGGTTTCGTCCGGAACAATGCGATGAAAAACAACCTCGTGACCTTCCTTTTTAGCACGCCTGCCGATCCACTGGCCGCTTTTATCCTCTTTCATTGAACGTGTACTTGATACGGTAATAATACCCACGTTTAGATTCTTCGGAGAGTTTGCCTTGTGTTTTTTGGAACCCATCTTATCTCCATACCGGCATTTTCAAACCCCGTTTTTGATGAACTTTTAAAGAGTCTTGTACGAAACCGTCATTTTCCCTCGATTACAACCTTATCCTCGCCGTCATGTTCTCTTAATAATACATTTACGGTCTCAGATCGCCGTGTTTCAACAAATTCCCCGACATAATTAGCCTGGATTGGAAGCTCCCGGTGACCCCGATCCACCAGCACGGCAAGTTCTATACGATCCGGTCTTCCGAAATCTATCAATGCATCCATGGCGGCCCGTGTTGTCCGTCCGGTAAACAGGACATCATCAACTAAAATAATTTGTTTCCCGTCAACCGAGAAGGATATATTCGTGGTTTTAACAACCGGATTGGGACTGATCCGGGTCCAGTCATCCCGATACAGCGTAATGTCCATTTCACCGGTCGGTATTTCAATCCTTTCGATTTCATTAATGCTGGACTGAATACGTTTTGCCAGATATACACCGCGGGTTTGAATTCCGATCAGGGTTAAGTCCTTTACACCCTTATGCTCTTCAAGAATTTCACGGGTAATCCTTTGCAGCTTACGATCGATGTCCCCTGAATCTAAAATGATATTAATTGCACCCATATTTTTCTCCAATATCATAATTAGTTTCCATCCAGAAATTGCCCTTTTCCGCAATCTCTGCGTCAATCTGCGGAATTACTTGTGCGGCGTACCACTTGTACGCCTCCGCGTAATTC